>NZ_JAKRMS010000178.1 GCF_022346185.1 Cellulomonas sp. ACRRI
GGGCGGGGCGGTGCGGGGCATCGCGGGCGATCCTGCCACGGCCGCCCCGCCGCGGGCCGGACCGAGGTCCCCGGCCGGCCCGGTGTCGCGCACGTCGCACCCGGTGAGGGCCCCGTCCGGCGGGTGCCGCGCGCCGGAGTCAGTACGCTGGTGGCAGCCCGCGGTCCGCCGCGCGCCGCTCCACCGTGCAGGACCGACAACCACACAGCGTCGACGTCCCCGGTGTCGGCGTGCGCGCGACGAGGCCGCACCCCGCCGAGGACCGACACAGGAGGTCAACATGGCCGCGCCCGCCAGCGCGCAGCGCATCCGGGAGACCATCGAGCCGGTGGTGACCGCCGCCGGCCTGTGGCTGGAGGACGTCGAGCTGGGCCGCGAGGGCGGCCACGCCGTGGTGCGCGTCGTGCTCGACGCGCCGGAGGACGCCGAGGAGCAGGTCGACCTGGACGGCGTCGCCGACGTCTCCCGGGCCGTCTCCGCCGCGCTCGACGACCTGGACGGCCTGCCCGACCGCTACACCCTCGAGGTGTCCAGCCGCGGCGCCACCGCCCCGCTCGTGGCCCGCCGCCACTACGCGCGGGCCATCGGCCGCCTGGTCGTCCTCCGGCTCGTCGACGGCGGGTCGCTCACCGGCCGCCTGGTCGACGTCGAGCGCGGGGCGACCGACGCCGAGGACGCGGTCGTGGTGACGCCCGAGACGCCGGGGGTCAAGGGCCGGCCGACGAAGGTCGGCGACCCGGTGCGGCTGCTCCTCGCGCAGGTGCGCGAAGGCCGCGTCGAGGTCGAGCTGGTCCGGGACAAGGACGACGCACGGGGCGGCGACTCCGCCCCCGACGGGCCGCAGGGCCGGGAGGACTGATCGTGGACATCGACATGCAGGCGCTGCGGCTCATCGAGCGGGAGCGGGAGATCAGCCTGGACGTGCTCGTCTCGGCCATCGAGCAGGCCCTCCTGTCCGCCTACCACCGGACGCCGGACGCGCACCCGGACGCGCGGGTCGAGCTGGACCGCCGCTCCGGCCACGTCACCGTGTGGGCGCGCGAGCGCACCGTGGTGCCCGCGCCGGACGCCCCCGGGCCGACCGAGGACGGCGACGGCACGGTGACCGCGGTGCCGCCGACGACGACGACCCTGGGTCCCGAGTTCGACGACACCCCCGCGGGCTTCGGCCGCATCGCCACGGCGACCGCGCGCCAGGTGATCGTGCAGCGGCTGCGGGACGCCGAGGACGACCAGGTGCTCGGGCAGTTCCGCGGCAAGGAGGGCGAGGTCCTCGGCGGCGTCATCCAGCAGGGCCGCGACCCGCGGGTGGTGCTGGTGGACGTCGGCGGCACCGAGGCGGTGCTGCCGGCGCACGAGCAGGTGGCGACGGAGAAGTACGTGCACGGCGAGCGGATCCGCGCGCTGGTGCTGGACGTGTCGCGCGGGTCGAAGGGCCCGCAGATCACGCTGTCCCGGTCGCACCCGAACCTCGTGCGCAAGCTGTTCGAGCTCGAGGTGCCCGAGATCGCGGAGGGGCACGTCGAGATCACGGCGCTCGCCCGCGAGGCGGGGCACCGCACCAAGATGGCGGTGCGCTCGCGCGTGCAGGGCCTGGGTGCCAAGGGCGCCTGCATCGGCCCGCTCGGCGCCCGGGTGCGCGCCGTGATGGCGGAGCTGCACGGGGAGAAGATCGACATCGTCGACCACTCGGACGACCCGGCGGAGATGGTCGCGCACGCGCTGTCGCCCGCCCGGGTGCTGTCCGTCACGGTCGTGGACCCGGCCGCCCGCGCCGCGCGCGTGGTCGTGCCGGACTACCAGCTGTCGCTCGCGATCGGCAAGGAGGGCCAGAACGCCCGCCTCGCCGCGAAGCTGACCGGCTGGCGCATCGACATCCGGTCCGACGCGCAGGGCGCCGACGCCGGCCACGAGGGCGCGCAGGAGCGCGCGCAGGCCGCCGGTTCGCCCGCGGCGGAGGCCGACGCCGGCGGCGCCGGTCGAGTCGGGTGACGTCGCGCGCTAGACTGGTCGCGGCTGGGCCGGACGCCCGGCTCTCCTCGCCGAGCAGGCGCCACCCCGACACCCACGCAGCGGATCCCGCGGCGGAGGTCGTCGTGGGCCCGGTGCGCACGTGCGTGGGGTGCCGGAACGCCGGTCCGAGGTCGGTCCTGCTGCGCGTGGTCGCGGCGACGACGGACGCGGGAGATCCCGCGGTCGTGGTCGACGTGCGCCGGGCGCTGCCGGGCCGGGGGGCGTGGCTGCACCCCGATCCTCACTGCCTCGAGCTCGCCGAGCGCCGTCGTGCGTTCCCGCGTGCCCTGCGTCTCGCGGGGCCGCTGGACACGTCCGCGGTCCGGGAGCACCTCGGGGCATGAGGAGGACCGTCGCCGCCCGGGCACCCCGCCGGGGTGGCATGTGCACCGTCGAACAGGGAAAGCGGGTCGAAGAGCCGATGGCTGCCCGATGAGCACGCACCGATGAGTACCCAGCGATGAGTACCCAGCACTAACGACGGTCCGACCCTGTCCGGGCGGGCCGAGACAGGGAGAGATGTGGCCAAGGTCCGCGTCTACGAGCTCGCCAAGGAGCTCGGAGTCGACAGCAAGTCCCTCATGACCAAGCTGAACGAGCTCGGTGAGTTCGTGCGCTCGGCGTCCTCGACGATCGAGCCCCCGGTGGTCCGCAAGCTGCGGGACACCTACCCCGCCGGTGGCGGCGCGAAGCCCGCCGCGAGCCGGCCCGCCAGCGCCCCGGCCGCGTCGCCGGCGCCCTCGGCGACCCCCGCGGCTCCCGCGCCGTCGGCCCCGGCCGCCGCCGCGCCTGCTGCGGCCCCGGCCCCGGCCCCGGCCGCTGTCCCGCAGCCGCAGGCCGCCCCGGCGCAGGCGCAGGGCTCGTACCTCACCCCGCTGGTCCGCAAGCTCGCCGCCGAGAAGGGCGTCGACACGTCGACCCTGACCGGCACCGGCGTCGGCGGGCGCATCCGCAAGGAGGACGTCCTCGAGGCCGCCGCGAAGGCGGAGGAGGCCGCGAAGGCGGCCGCCGCCCAGCAGGCCCCGGCCGCGGCCCCGTCGGCGCCGTCGGCCCCGGCCGCGGCCAAGCCGGTCGAGCCGTCGCCGCTGCGCGGGACGACCGAGAAGGCCAGCCGCCTGCGCCAGGTCATCGCCGAGCGCATGGTCGACGCCCTGCACAGCCAGGCGCAGCTGACCTCCGTGGTCGAGGTCGACGTCACCCGCGTCGCCCGCCTCCGCGCGAAGGCGAAGGACTCCTTCAAGGCCCGCGAGGGCGTCAACCTCACGTTCCTGCCGTTCTTCGTGCAGGCCGCGGTCGAGGCGCTCAAGGTGCACCCGAAGATCAACGGCGTGCTCGAGGGCAAGGAGATCACCTACCACGGCACCGAGAACATCGGCATCGCGGTCGACACCGAGCGCGGCCTCGTCGTGCCGGTGATCCGGGACGCGGGCGACCTCAACCTGGCCGGCATCGGCCGGAAGATCGCCGACCTGGCCGGCCGCACCCGCGCGAACAAGGTCACCCCGGACGAGCTGTCCGGCGCGACCTTCACGGTGACCAACACGGGCTCCGGCGGTGCGCTGTTCGACACCCCGATCGTCCCGGGCGGCACCTCCGCCATCCTGGGCACCGGTGCGATCGTCAAGCGCCCGGTCGTGATCAAGGACGCCGACGGCGCCGAGGTCATCGCGATCCGGTCGATGTGCTACCTGGCCCTGTCGTACGACCACCGCCTGGTGGACGGCGCGGACGCCTCGCGGTACCTGATGACCGTGAAGCAGCGGATCGAGGAGGGCGCGTTCGAGGCCGAGGTCGGCCTCTGAGCACCGCCTGACGCAGCACGCGACGCCCCGGCGACCCACGCGGTCGCCGGGGCGTCGTCGTGCCCGGGGTGCGGGTGGGGGGCGGCCCGGGCCGTTGACCGGTGCTCGGCGTGCGGCTACCGTGCTGGCGCTCTTTCGACAACGGGTGTCGAAATTTCGGCGCCCCGGACCACGAGGACGTGACCCGATGCGAGCAGCACCCCGCGCCGCCACCCGGCGCCGGACCGACTCCCCCGCACCCCCCGCCCGACCGCGCCGGCGCCGGGCGCTCGCCGCGGGGCTGGCCGCCCTGCTGGCGGGCACCGGGGCCCTGCTGGCGCCGGCCGCCGCGTCCGCCGCGCCGCAGCCGACGGCCGGCGACGAGGCCCGCGGAGGCGGGCAGGGCGGCGGGCACGGCGGCGGGCGCGACGTGCGCCAGCTCCGGACCTGGCTCGCCGACACCTACGCGTCCCTCGACGCGATGACCGACCCGGGCACCGGCCTGGTCGCCGACAACATCGGCGGCGACCTCGACCCGGCCACCGCCAGCGCCTACACGTCGCCCACCAACATCGGCGGCTACCTGTGGTCCACCGTCGTCGCGCGGGACCTCGGGCTGATGAGCCGGCACGAGGCCCGTGCGCGGATGGCCACCACGCTCGCGACCCTCGAGGGCATGGACCGGCACGACGAGTCCGGCATGTTCTACAACTGGTACGACCCCGCCACCGGCGAGCGCGTGGACACCTGGCCGGACAGCGGCGACCCGGTCGAGCACTTCCTGTCGTCGGTCGACAACGGCTGGCTCGCCGCGGCGCTGCGGGTGGTCGCGTCGGCCGAGCCGAGGCTCGCGGACGAGGCCACGGCCCTCTACGACTCGATGCACTTCGGCGTCTACTACAACCCGGAGGGCCGCGCGGACCTCGGCGTCGGGCTGATCCGCGGCGGCTTCTGGGACGAGGAGCCGTCGGGCTGCTCGGTGCCCGGCAACTACACCGGCGGCGAGACCGTCTACTACACCTGCCACCACTACGACACGACCGTCTCCGAGACCCGGATCGCCCTGTACCTGGGCATCACCGACGGCGAGATCCCCCCCGAGGCGTACTGGGGCACGTACCGCACGTTCCCGTCGACCTGCGACTGGTCCTGGCAGGAGCAGCGCCCCAGCGGCGTGACCCGCACCTACGACGGCGTCCCCGTCTACGAGGGCGTGTACCACTACGGCGAGATGGCGCTCGTGCCCGGCTGGGGCGGCTCGATGTTCGAGGCGCTGATGCCGGACATGCTGGTGCCCGAGTCCGAGTGGGCCCCGCGGTCGTGGGGCGTGAACCACCCGCTGGTCGTCGAGGCGCAGAAGCGGCACGGCCTGGACGAGGCGGGCTACGGCTACTGGGGCTTCTCCCCCGCCAGCGACCCGCACGGCGGCTACGCCGAGTACGGCGTCGACGTCCTGGGCATGCGGTCGGACGGCTACCTGTCGGACGGCACGACGGACGTCGACCTCGGCTTCGCGGGCTGCCGCGAGGCGACCAACCCCGAGCCGGAGTTCGGCGACGGCGTCGTCACCCCGCACGCCGCGTTCCTGGGCCTGGAGTACGACCCGCGCGGCGTGATGGACAACCTCAGGAACATCGCCGCCGACTTCGACGCGTACGGGCCGGGCGGGTTCTACGACGCCGTCGCGGTGCGCTCCGGGACCGTCGCCGAGCGGTACCTGTCGCTCGACCAGTCGATGATCGTCGCCGCGATCGGCAACTACCTGCGCGACGGCCTGCTGCGCGAGCACGTCGTCGGGCCGGACATGGAGCAGAACCTCCGGCCGGTGCTCGCCGCCGAGGTGTTCTCGTCCGCGGCCGCCCCGGTGCCGCCCGTGCTGACCGAGCCGGCGCCCGGGTCGACGGTCGACGCCGTGACCCGGCTGGCCGGCACCGGCGAGCCCGGCGCGCACCTCACGGTCACCGGCCCCGACGGCGGCGTCTGGTGCACCGCGGACGTCGACGCCGACGGCGCGTGGGCGTGCGACGTCGCCCCGCCGCCCGCGGGCGACCACGCCCTCGCGCTGTCGACGACGAACGACGCGGGGATCACCGTCGCGGGCGCGGGCATCACGCTGACCGTCGCCCCGGCCGCACCCGGCCTGCCGGGTGACGCCGGCCCGGTCGAGCCCGGCGCCGCGGGCACGGACGCCGGCACCGCCCCGGCGGGCGACGAGCCCGCGGCCGGCGGCGCGGAGCCCGAGCTCGCGGTGACCGGGGCGCACGCGGCGCTGGGCGTCCTGGCGGCCCTCGCCACCCTCGCGGCCGGCGCGTCCCTGCTCCTCCGCCGCCGCCCGACCCCCTGACCCT
>NZ_JAKRMS010000179.1 GCF_022346185.1 Cellulomonas sp. ACRRI
GGTGCGGGCGGCTGCGGCGGTCATGCGAGGCTCCGGGCGGTCTCGGTGGGGCGGTCGGCGGGGGCGTCGTCGGCGTCGGCGGTCGCGTCGTCGGCGGCGCCGTCCCCGGTGAGCGCGAGGAACGCGTCCTCCAGCCCGCGGGCGGTGATCTCGACGTCGGACGCGGCGGTCGCGGTCAGCAGGTGCCGGGCGACCCCGTCGGAGTCGGTGGTGCGGACGAGGAGCCGGTCCCCGCGGCGCTCGACCGAGCGCACCCCGGGCAGCGCGCGCAGGGCCGCGACCTCGGCGTCGTCGGCGCCGGGCAGCGCGGCCGACACCAGCCGGCCGGCGGCGAGGTTCTTCACCTGGGCCGCGGACCCGTCCGCGACCACCCGGCCGTGGCTGACCAGGACGACCCGGTCCGCGTACGCGTCCGCCTCGTCCAGGTAGTGCGTCGCGAACAGGATGGTGCGCCCGCGGTCGGCGTCGGCGCGCAGCGCGTCCCAGAACGCGCGCCGGCCCTCGACGTCCATGCCGGTCGTCGGCTCGTCGAGCACCAGGACGTCCGGGTCGGGCAGCAGCGCGAGCGCGAACCGCAGCCGCTGCTGCTGCCCGCCGGAGCACTTGCCGACGGGCCGGTCGGCGATGTCCTCGATGCCCGCGCGGCGCAGCACCTCGGCGGTCGACCGGGTGGCGCGGAAGAACGACGCCGTGACCCGCACCGTCTCCCGGACGGTCAGGTCCTTCAGCAGCCCGCCGGTCTGCAGCACCGCGGCGACCCGGCCCTCGGCGATCGCGCGGTCGGGGTCGAGGCCGTGCACCTGCACGGTGCCGGCGTCGGGCCGCGCCAGGCCGAGCAGCATGTCGATCGTGGTCGTCTTGCCGGCGCCGTTCGGCCCGAGGAACGCGACGACCTCGCCGGGGCGGACCGCCAGGTCGATGCCGTCGACGGCCTGGACCGGGCCGAAGGCCTTGCGCAGGCCGCGCAGGTCGATGGCGAGCGGGCCGGCCGGGGCCGCGACGGCGCCCGGCGCGGCCAGGGGTGCGGTGGTGTCCATGCCGACCAGCGTGGCGCGGGCCGCGGCCCCGGTCCCCGGCCGCCCGTCACCGGTCCGGTATGACGGATGTCATCTGCGCGCGGCGGTCGCCGGTCGGCGGCGTCACACCGCCACCGCGTCGAGCCGGAAGCCCTGCGCGTGCAGCCGGGTGACCAGCGCGTCGCCGAGGGCGGTCGCCGGGGTCAGCGAGCCGGCGCGGTCCGGGAGGGCCGCGCCGTCGAGCGCCAGCGCCAGCGCGGCCTCGCCCAGCATCACCGCCGTCGCCGCGTACCCCGGGTCCCCGGACGCGGCGACCCGGGCCGCGTACCGGCCGCCCGCGGCCGTCGAGGCGAGGAACCGGTGCCGGAACCAGCCCGCCTCCCGCGTCGCGGCGTCCGGGCCGTCGCCCGCGGCCGGGAGCGCCCGCTCGACGAGCCGGCGCGTCGGGGGCAGGGCGAGCGCGGCGGCGCCGAGCGCCGTGGCGCCGGTCAGGGCGGCGGCGCGCAGCAGCCCGGTCGCCCCGCGCCCGGCGTCCAGGTGCTCCGCGTACCGCAGCCCCCGGCCGTACGCCCACCCGGTCAGCGCGTTGGACCGGCGCACCACGTGCGCGTCGAACGGCGCCATCACCGACGGCGCCGCCCACCGCCCGGACACCCGGTGGGGCGGCGTCATCAGCCGCGGCTGCGCGGTGCCGGGCTCCGCCGCCGGGTCGGGGGACAGGGCGTGCGGGTCCGCGTGCAGGCGCCGCGCCCCTGGGTCCGACCGCACCGCCTCGACCTCGCCGAGCAGGGACGACACCGTGCCGCCGGACACGCCGCCGCGTGCCGCGACGAGCGCCTGCACCGCGGTCAGCCCGGAGTCGTCCCCGTCGGCCACGGCGGCGCGGTGCAGCAGGTGCACGCCCAGGTCGGACGGCACGGAGTCGTACCCGCAGGCGTGCACCAGCCGGGCGCCCGAGGCGCGGGCGGGCCGGTCGGCCGCGTCGACCGCCGCGCGCACGAACGTGAGCTCGCCGCTGAGGTCGGCGTAGTGCGTGCCCGTCGCCGCGCACGCCTCGACCACCGGCAGGCCGCGACGGGCGTACGGGCCGACGGTGGTCGCGAGCGCGGCGGTCGAGCCGGCGACGCGCCGCAGCCCGGCCGGGTCCGTCGCGTCCACGACGACGAGCGGCCAGTCCGCCGCCGGTGCGGGCAGCCGCCGGCGCACCGCGGCCAGCCGCCCGCGGTCCCGGCCGGCCAGCGCGACGCGCGTGCCGGGGGGTGCGGCGCGGGCCAGGTGCTCGGCGGTGAGCGCGCCGACGAAGCTCGTCGCGCCCAGCAGGACCAGGTCGTGCTCGCGGTCGGCCATGCGCCGCACCGTAGGCACGGGCCGGTCCCGGGCGCGCGGCGGAGGGGTTCCGGGAGTACACGCTGCGCTGTACTGTCGTGCGCCATGGAGACGGTGACGCTCACGCACACGGCCGCGCTCGCGCGGCTGGGCCACGCGCTGTCGGACGAGACGCGGGCGCGGATCCTGCTCGCGCTCCGCGAGGCACCGGCCTACCCCTCCGACCTCGCCGACGCGCTCGGCGTCTCCCGGCAGGTGATGTCGAACCAGCTCGCCTGCCTGCGCGGCTGCGGGCTGGTCGAGGCGATCCCCGACGGCCGGCGCGTCTGGTACCGGCTCGCGGACGGGCACCTCGCGCCGGCGCTGGGCGACCTGCTCGCGCTGGTCGTCGCCGTCGACCCGGACTGCTGCGGCCCCGACTGCGCCTGCGCATGACCGCCGCCGCCCCGTCCCTCGGTCCTGCCCGCCGCGCGGTGCTCCAGCGGCGCATCCGCCTCGTCGTCGCGGCGACGATCGCGTACAACGTCGTCGAGGCGGTGGTCGCGATCGCCGCCGGGCGGGCGGCGTCGTCCGCCGCGCTGATCGCGTTCGGGCTCGACTCGGTGGTCGAGGTGCTGTCCGCGGCGGCGGTCGCCTGGCAGTTCGCCGCGCCCGACCCCGAGACCCGCGAGCGGGTCGCCATGCGCGCGATCGCCGTGTCCTTCCTCGGGCTCGCGGTGTTCGTGACCGTCGACGCCGCCCGGGCGCTGCTCGGCGCGGGGGAGCCGGACCACTCGACGGCCGGGGTCGTGCTCGCCGCCGTCAGCCTGGCCGTGATGCCGGGGCTGTCCTGGATCGAGCGGCGCACCGGCCGCGAGCTCGGCTCCGCGTCCGCGGTCGCCGACTCGAAGCAGACGCTGATCTGCTCGTACCTGTCGGCGGTGCTGCTCGTCGGGCTGCTGCTCAACGGCGCGCTCGGCTGGTGGTGGGCGGACCCGGTGGCGGCGCTGGTGATCGCGGGCTTCGCGGTGCGCGAGGGCGTCGAGGCCTGGCGCGGCGACGCCTGCGGCACGCCCCTGGCGGACCTGGTCGGCGGCGACGCCCGGGCCGCGCACGACGACTGCTGCTGACCGGCTCCGCCGAGGTCGAGGGCTTCCGTCGAGGTCGAGGGGTTCTACCGGTCAGCGGACGGGAGACGCTCGACCTCGGCCGAGGACAGACCCGCCGCGGCCGCCGTCCCGCGCAGGGGTCGGGGCCGCGACCGCGGCGGGGGTCAGGGGGAGCCGGCCAGTCAGGCGCCCAGCGCCGGGGCCGTGCCCGGGAGCGCGCCGCCCAGCTCGGGCACCGCGGCGCGCAGCCGCGCGGTGTACGGGTGCGCGGGCGCGTCCAGCACCCGCCGGGCGGGGCCGCGCTCGACGACCCGCCCGGCCTCGAGCACCACGGCGTCGTCGCACAGCCGGTCGACGACGGCGAGGTTGTGCGTGATGAGCAGCATCGCGAGGCCGCGCTCCGCCCGCAGCCGCTCCAGCAGGTCGAGAATGCGCGCCTGCACGGTGACGTCGAGGGCGGACGTCGGCTCGTCGAGCACCAGCAGCCGCGGCTCGGCCGCCAGCGCACGGGCGATGCCGACGCGCTGCCGCTGGCCGCCGGACAGCTCGTGCGGGCGGCGGTCGGCCAGGGCGGGGTCCAGCCCGACGTCCGCCAGCAGCCCGGCGACGGCGCGCGCCCGCTGCGCGCGCGGCACCCCCAGCCCCTCGGCCACCGCCGACCCCACCCGCTGGCGCGGGTCGAGGGTCTCCGGCCCGTCCTGGAACACCGGCTGCACCGCGGCGCGGTAGGCGCGGCGGCCGGCGGCGTCGAGGCGGTCGAGCGCGGTGCCGCGGTACCGGACCTCGCCGCCGACCGGGCGGAGCAGGCCGAGCGCGGCGCGGGCCGCCGTCGACTTGCCGGAGCCCGACTCGCCGATGAGCGCGACGGACGCGCCCTCCGCCACGGCGAGGTCGAGGCCGTGCACGACGGTCCGCCTCCCGTACGCCAGGTCGGCGCCGGACAGCTCGATGATCGGGGCCTCAGGCACCGGTGACCTCCTCCTCGGCGGCACGCCCGTGCCCCAGCCGCGGCACCGCGTCCAGCAGCGCCCGCGTGTACGGCACCGTCGACCGGTGCAGCACGTGGTCCACGTCGCCCGCGTCCACCACGGCGCCGTCCTGCATCACGACGACGTGGTCGGCGACGGTCGACACCAGCGCGAGGTCGTGGGACACGAGCAGCACCGCGGTGCCCTGCTCGCGCCGCAGCCGGTCCAGCACGGCCATGACCTCGGCCTGCACGGTGACGTCGAGGGCGCTGGTCGGCTCGTCGGCCGCGATCACCGGCGCGCCCAGGGCCACGGCGGTCGCGATCGCGAACCGCTGCGCCTGGCCGCCGGACACCTCGTGCGGGTACCGGTCGACGACGTCGGCGGGCAGCCGCACGGCCTCCAGCGCCGCGGCGACCCGGCGCTGCGCCTCGGCCCCGCGCACCCCGTGCCGGCGCAGCGCGTGCCGCGCCAGGCGGCCCAGCCGCATCGTCGGGTTCAGCGACCCCTGCGGGCTCTGCAGCACCAGCGACACCGCCGAGCCGCGCACGCGCCCGGCGGTGCGCTCGGACACGCCCACCATCTCGGTGCCGCCGACGACCACGGACCCGGACACCCGCGCGGGGGTCCCGTTCAGCAGGCCCAGCACGGCGAGCAGGAGCGTCGACTTGCCCGAGCCGGACTCGCCGACGACGGCGACGCACTGGCCGGGGCGGACGTCGAGGGTCGGCACGGCGGACACGACCCGGTCGCCGTACCGGACCTCGAGGTCGCGGACGGACACCAGCGGGGCCGCGGTCACGACCGGCCCCCCGCGGCCCGCGGGTCCAGCAGGTCCCGCAGCCCCTCGCCCAGCATGTTGAAGCAGAAGGCGGTCACGAGGATCGCGAGGCCCGGGAACGCGGACACCCACCAGTGGGTCGTGAACAGCGACTGCCCGGACTGCACCATCAGGCCCCACTCGCTGGTCGGCTCGGTGGCGCCCAGGCCCAGGTAGGACAGGGACGCCGCGGTCAGGATGACGCCGCCGGCGTCGAGGGAGAGCTGCACCAGCACGGGCGTCAGCGAGTTCGGCAGCACGTGCCGCCACACGATCCGCGCGGGGCTCACGCCGAGGCAGCGCGCCGCGTCGACGTACGGCCGGGTGCGCACGGACTGCGCGACCGAGGCGGACAGCCGGGCGTACCAGGGCCACCACGTGGCGGCGATGGCGATGATCGTCGTCTCGACGCTCGGGCGCAGGATCGCCGCCAGTGCGAGCGACAGCAGCAGCGCGGGGAACGCGAGGAACACGTCCGTGACCCGCATGATCACGTCCCGGAGCCAGCCGCCGGCGAAGCCCGCGACGACGCCGAGCGTCACGCCGACGACTGCCGAGATCGCGAGCACGGCGACGGCGATGCCGAGCGACGTGCGCGCGCCGTAGAGCACGCGGCTGAGCACGTCGCGGCCGACCTGGTCGGTGCCGAACCAGTGCTCCGCGCCGGGCGCGAGCAGCCGGTCGGCGGGGTGCGTCGCGGTGGTGCCGTCGCCGGGGAACGGCGCGACCCACGGCGCCAGCACGGCGAGCAGGACGATCACGACGAGGACGACGGCGGAGGCGGCGGCGAGCCGGTCGCGGCCGACGAGCCGGGCCAGCCGGGCGGCGAGAGAACCGGCGCCGGGCACCCGGGAGGCCGGGGGCACGGGGGGCGCGG
>NZ_JAKRMS010000017.1 GCF_022346185.1 Cellulomonas sp. ACRRI
GAGCAGAGCGAGGACGACCGCGACGGCGAGTGGTGACCGTGGACGTCGGCGGGTGGGGTGCGGGTGCATGGCGTGCTCCTGGGGTGGGAGACGTCCGCCCGTCCGGTGCAACCGGGCGCGCGCGGCGCCGCGGTGTGGCGGACGGTCCATGCCATACCGATCGGGCGGGCGACCTCGTGCGGCAGGTCGCGTCGCCGTTCTCCCGAGGCCCCCCATGGCCGCGGAACCGCCGCAGCCCCGGCTGCGGCGGCGGGGTGCTGCGGTGCAGGGTCGCGCGGGTGCGCTTCCTCTGTCGACGTTAGCGGTGGGTGGGATCTGTGAGAAGGCTGTGGCGGGCGATGCCACTCAGACGGGTCCGGCACTCCAGCGAGCTGCTCGGGCCTCTTGCGGTCCTCGGACACTCGATCATGCTGCGCTCCGGCTCTCCCTTGCCGGAACGGCAGGCGCGCATGGAGGTGCGGTCGGTCTCCGAAGCGATCGCTCCTCACCAACCGCGGCCCGCCCGCCGGCCCCCGCGTCGTCAGCGTCTGACGAGACCTGCACAGCGTGTTGGCCGTCATCCTCGGAGCGCGCCGCTCGCGACGCGCGAGGGATGCCGACCACGCGAGAGGCCGCGAGACCCTTCTCTCGTACCGATGCACGAACCGGATCGACAAGCCGTCTGCCATGAACGCTCAGGCGAGAGTTCCCCTTGGTCCACGCGGGTGACGCCGTAGGTGCGAACGGGACGATCAGGCACAATCCACACGCAACGTGCGGCACTGCGTCCACCCGGTCCGAGACCGTGGCAAACTCGGCGCCGTCAGGTAGCCCGACTAGGGGGTCACGCAGCAGTGGACGTGTTCAGCATCCGCGATCGCGTGATCAGTGACTACCGTGGCTTCACGTCTGGAAGCGTCGAGGTCCGCGACCGGCGCATCCGCGAGCATGTGAACGAGCTGCTCGACGGCGGTGCCCAATGGCCGGACCCGTGGCTCAGCCTCAACCCAAGCTTTGAGACTGGCGGCACCGTAAGCGACCTCGTCGACGAGGGCCTGCTGCACCCAGAGAATGCGCGCATCTTCCGGGTCAAGAAGCACGCCGATGACCCCGGCTCGACAACACTCACCTTGCACCGCCACCAGCGCGAGGCGATCGAGGCGGCTCGCAGCGGGAAGTCGTACACCCTCACCACGGGCACCGGGTCCGGGAAGTCCTTGGCCTACATCGTGCCCATCGTCGACGCCGTCCTGCGCGAGCGAACCGCCGCTGGTGACGCCCGCGTCCCGGGCGTGAAGGCGGTCGTCGTGTACCCGATGAACGCCCTGGCCAACTCCCAAACGCTCGAACTCGAGAAGTTCCTGCGCTACGGCTACCCGCCTGGACAGGAGCCGGTGACCTTCGCGAGGTACACCGGGCAGGAGTCGGAGGCGCGCCGCCGGGAGATCCTGGCCGACCCGCCAGACATTCTGTTGACGAACTACGTCATGCTCGAGCTCGTGCTGACTCGCCCCGATGAGCGCCAGCACCTCATCCACGCGGCGCGCGGCCTCCGCTTCCTCGTCCTCGACGAACTGCACACGTACCGCGGGCGGCAGGGGGCCGACGTGGCACTGCTGGTGCGACGCCTGCGTGACGCGTGCGCGTCACGGTCACTGCAGGTGATCGGCACGTCCGCGACCATGGCATCCGGTGGGTCGGTCGCTGCCCAGCAGACGACGGTGGCCGATGTCGCGACGCGGTTGTTTGGGTCGGAGGTCACCCCAGAGCGCGTGATCGGCGAGTCGCTGACGCGTGCCACGTCGCACGGAGCGGTTGACGACGCCGCGTTGGCCGAGGCGACGCGGAAGGTCGGCGCCGTCGACGTGCTGGCGTACGACGAGCTGGCGCGCGATCCCCTCGCGTGCTGGGTCGAGACGACGTTCGGGCTCGACACCGAGCGGGAGAGCGGCCGGCTGGTCCGCCGCAAGCCGACGACGGTCAGCGCGGCGGCCGACGAGCTCGCGCGACGCACCGGGCTCGACGCCGGGGCATGCACCGAGGCGATCCGGACGGTTCTGCTGGCGGGTTCGACCGCACGCCATCCGCAAACGGGTCGGCCGTTGTTCGCGTTCCGGCTGCACCAGTTCCTCTCCAAGGGGGACACGGTCTACGTGTCGCTCGAGCCGGAGGACACGCGCTACATCACTAGCACGTACCAGCTGCGTGTGCCGGGAGACGCGGGCAAGGCGCTGCTGCCGCTCGGCTTCTGCCGCGAGTGCGGCCAGGAGTACCTCGTGGTGGCGAAGACGAGTAGCGGGCGCGAGGCGTTCGTACCGCGACAGGACGCCGACGCGTCCGGCGGCGACGCGGTCACCGGGTACCTCTACGTGTCCGACGACCTGCCGTGGCCGGCCGACCCGGTCCTCGAGAACCGCCTGCCCGACCACTGGCTGACCACCGACCCGGCCGGCGCGACCGTGGTCCTCGAGACCAAGGCGAAGTACCTGCCGAAGGAGGTGTGGATCGCCCCCGACGGGACGGTCACGGCGCCGGGCGCCGGCCTGCGCGCGTGGTTCGTGTCGACTCCGTTCGCGTTCTGCATGCGCTGCCGGGTCTCCTATGAGCAGGTGCGTGGCAACGACTACGCCAAGCTCGCGACGTTGGACCGCGAGGGGCGGTCCTCGGCGGTCACGGTCGTCGCCGCAAGTGTCGTGCGGTCACTGAAGCAGCTCGGCCCGTCCGAACTGGCGGCGGACGCGCGGAAGCTGCTGACGTTCGTGGACAACCGGCAGGACGCGTCGCTGCAGGCGGGGCACTTCAACGACTTCGTGCAGATCTCCCAGCTGCGCGGTGCGTTGTACCGCGCGTTGGCGGACGCGCCCGATGGCTTGACGCACGAAGTCGTGGCGCAGCGGGTGGCAGACGCGCTGCGGCTGGAGATGGCCGACTTCGCTGCGAACCCCGAGGTCCGGTTCTCGGCGAAGGAGTCGGCGCTGCGGGCGCTGCGCGCGGTGATCGAGTACCGCGTCTACGCCGACCTCCAGCGCGGCTGGCGGATCACGATGCCCAACCTCGAGCAGACGGGCCTGCTGAGGGTTTCCTACGTCGACCTGTCCGAGATCGCCGCGGCCCAGGAGATCTGGGAAAGCACGCACCCCAAGCTGCGCGACGCCCCGGCCCAGCTGCGTGAGGAGCTGTGCAGCATCCTGCTCCACGAGATGCGGCGCGTGCTCGCGGTGGACGTGGACTGCCTGACGCAGCTCGGCTTCGAGCAGATCCAGCGTGACTCGCGCCAGCATCTCAGCGGTCAATGGGCGCTGCCCGACGACGAGAAGGTCGCGGCGGCGGGCGTCGTGTACCCGCGTGGGGCGACGAAGAAGAAGGGCTGGAACGACCTGTTCGTCTCGGGGCGCTCCGCGTTCGGCAGGTACCTGCGCCGGGACGCGGCGCTCGGGCGCGACCTGAGCCCCGACGACGCGGAGCTCGTGATTCGAGACATGTTCCGCGTCCTCTGTGACGAGGGCGGACTCCTGGCGGAGGCCGACCCGGTCGAGGGCGTGCCGGGGTACCGACTCAAGGCTTCAGCGATCCGCTGGCGGGCGGGCGACGGGATGAAGGGCGCGGAGGACCCGCTGCGCAAGAGCACCGACAGCGAGGCGGTCATCCGGGTCAACCCGTTCTTCGCGAACCTATACCGGGAGGTCGCCGAGGGGCTGCACGGCCTGCACGCGATGGAGCACACCGCCCAGGTCCCGGGACCTCAGCGCGAGGTGCGCGAGCACGAGTTCCGCGACGGGCGGCTGCCGCTGTTGTTCTGCTCGCCGACGATGGAGCTCGGCGTTGACATCGCGAGCCTCAACGCCGTCGGACTGCGCAACGTGCCGCCGACCCCGGCCAACTACGCGCAGCGGTCTGGCCGTGCCGGCCGCAGCGGCCAGCCCGCTCTCGTCGTGACCTACTGCGCGACGGGCAACGCCCACGACACCTACTACTTCCGCAACTCCCGGGACATGGTCGCGGGATCGGTGGCCGCCCCGCGGCTCGACCTCGCGAACGAGGACCTCGTGCGCTCGCACGTCCACGCGGTCTGGCTCTCGGAGACGGGCCAGTCGTTGAAGTCGCGGATCACCGACATCGTGGATGCCTCGGGTGAGCAGCCGACGCTCGACGTGATCCCCGAGGTCTGGCGCGCGCTGACCGAGCCCGAGGTGCAGCGCCGCGCCGTGGTCCGTGCCGAGGCGGTCATCGACGAGCTGCGCGGGGCGTGGGACGCCGTCGAACAGGTGATCTGGTGGTACGACGGCTGGGTCGCCGACCAGGTGCGTTCGGCGCCGACCGCTTTCGACCACGCGCTGGAGCGGTGGCGTCTGCTGTACCGCACGGCCCTGTCGGAGTACCACGCGCAGTCGAAGCTGGCGGTCGACCCTCGCGCACCCCGATTCGAGAAGGAAGCCGCGTCGCGGCGGGCTTGGGAGTCGAAGAACCAGCTCGCGCTGCTGCGCAACGAGGACTCGGAGCACGGTCAGACCGACTTCTACTCCTACCGCTACTTCGCCTCCGAGGGCTTCCTTCCCGGGTACTCGTTCCCCCGGCTGCCGCTCGCCGCGTACATCCCCGGCGGCCGCGGCAAGCGGGACGGGGACTACCTGCAGCGTCCGAGGTTCCTGGCGATCAGCGAGTTCGGCCCCGGGTCACTGATCTACCACGAAGGCGCCAGGTACGAGGTGGAGCGGGTGCAGCTTCCGCGATCCTCCGACCACGCGGGCGTGGCGGACACCGAGGAGGCGCGACGGTGCGAGGCCTGCGGCTACCACCACCCGAGCGGTGAGGGCGCAGATGTCTGCGACTCGTGCGGCGTCCAGCTCGGCGTGAAGACGTACAACCTGCTGCGACTGCAGACCGTCTTCACGCGACGTCGTGAGCGGATCAGCTCCGATGAGGAGGAGCGTCGTCGCGCGGGCTTCGAGCTGGAGGTGTCGTACCGGTTCCACGACCACGGCGACCGGCCGGGCCGGGTCGACGCTGACGCGATCAGCGACGGCCAGACGACGGCGACGTTGACGTATGGGGATAGCGCGACGATCCGCGTCGCGAACGTCGGGCGCCGCCGCCGCAAGGACCCGAACGACCGCGGCTTCTTCCTCGACGTGACGACGGGCCGCTGGGCGCAGAAGAAGGATGCCGAGGACGCGACTGTCGACGCAGAGGCGTTGCTCTCGTTCGAGGACGCGAAGAAGGTGCTGAAGGTCATCCCGTACGTCGAGGACCGCCGCAACATCCTGCTGCTGCGTCTGGCCCGGCCGCTCGACGACTCGGCGGCGACAACGCTGCGCTACGCGCTCGAGCGCGGTGCGGAGGCGGTGTTCCAGCTCGAGGACTCCGAACTCGAGTCGCAGCGGCTGCCCGACCTCGATGGCCGCGGGCGCATGCTGCTGACCGAGGCAGCCGAGGGGGGCGCCGGAGCGCTCCGCCGCCTCGTCAGCGAGCGTGGGGCGCTGGCGAGCGTGGCGCGCAAGGCCCTGGAGATCGCGCACTTCGATCCTGACTCGGGCGCCGACCTGGGGCACTCGCCGAACGCGGCGCCCGGCGCGGAGCGGTGCGAGCTCGCCTGCTACGAGTGCCTGCTCGCGTACGGCAACCAGCACGAGCACGCGTTCATCAACCGGCACGTGGTGCGCGATCTCCTGCTCGAGCTGGCCGCCGCCGATGTGCGCACGGGTGCAGGCGGACGGACGCGCTCGGAGCAGCGCGACTCGCTGTCGTCGCTCGCGGACTCGGGCCTGGAGCGCAAGTTCGTCAACTGGCTCGACGAGCACGGCTACCGTCTGCCCGACCGCGCGCAGCCATCGGTCGAGGAAGCGCGCGCCCGTCCCGACCTGGTCTTCAATCTCGCGACCGGGCCGGTCGCCGTGTTCGTCGACGGCCCGGTCCACGACGGCGACATCCAGCGCACGCGCGACCACGATTCCCAGGAGCGCCTGGAGGACCTGGGTTGGATGGTCATCCGCGTCCGCCACGACGACGCCTGGGAGGCCGTTGTCGCCCGCTACCCGTCCGTGTTCGGCACCGCCCGCAGTTGATCTGGAGTACCACCGATGACGACAGCCACCTACGCGCCCGGCTCGCTGGTGCGCGCCCGCGGACGCGAGTGGGTCGTGCTGCCCGACAGCCGGCCGGCGTTCCTGCTGCTGCGGCCCCTCGGCGGGGGGAACGACGACATAGCCGGCCTGCACACGGCGCTCGAGCCGGTCGAGGACGCGACCTATCCCCTACCGAGCCCCGACGACCTCGGCGACGCGACCAGTGCCGGCCTGCTGCGCACCGCGCTCCAGCTCGGCTTCCGGTCGTCGGCCGGGCCGTTCCGGTCGCTCGCCGGAATCGCCGTCGAGCCTCGGGCGTACCAGCTCGTCCCGCTGCTGATGGCGCTGCGGCAGGACACAGTGCGGATGCTCGTCGCCGACGACGTCGGCATCGGCAAGACGGTCGAGGCCGGGCTGATCGCCGCCGAGCTGCTCGCCCAGGGGGACGCCAAGCGTCTCGCGGTGCTGTGCAGCCCCGCGCTAGCCGAGCAGTGGCAGGCCGAGCTGGCGCGCAAGTTCCACATCCAGGCGGAGCTCGTGCTGACGTCGACGGTCCGCCGCCTGGAGCGGAATCTAATGATGAACGAGTCGTTGTTCGACCGGTACCCGCACGTAGTCGTATCCACCGACTTCATCAAGTCCGACCGGCACCGGGCCGAGTTCCTCAACCACTGCCCGGACTTGGTCATCGTCGATGAGGCGCACACCGCCGTCTCGGACACGGTCGGCGGCGGACGCCAACGGCACCGCCGGCATGAGCTCCTCGACGATCTCGCACGCGACCCGAAGCGGCACCTCATCCTGGTCACCGCGACACCGCATTCGGGTAAGGACGAGGGCTTCCGCAACCTCGTTGGACTGCTTGACCCCGAGCTCGCGACGATCGACCTCGACCGGCCGCAGGGGCGGGAGCGGTTGGCCCGGCATTTCGTGCAGCGACGACGCGGCGACATCCGCCGCTATCTGGATGAGGACACGCAGTTCCCGTCGGACCGCGAGTTGCGCGAGGTCGCTTACTCGCTCAAGCCCGAGTACAGGGCCCTGTTCGCCAAGGTGCTCGACTATGCGCGCGAGCAGGTCCGCGACGCGGGTGATGGCACGGTGCGCCAGCGGGTGCGCTGGTGGTCCGTGCTCGCGCTCCTGCGCTCGCTCGCATCGTCTCCGGCGGCGGCCGCCGCCACGCTGCGGATGCGCGCGGCTGCTGCAGAGGCGGCCGATCTCGCCGAGGCGGACGCACTCGGCCGCGCGAGCGTGCTGGACACTGCGGACGACGAGGCCGTCGAGGCAGCGGACGTCACCCCCGGCGCCCTCACGGAGGACACCGAGGCCACGACCCCGTCTGAGCGATCCCGGTTGCGCGCGCTGGCCCAGACTGCCGAGTCCCTGCTCGGCCCGGCCGCGGACGCGAAGCTGGCGACTCTCGTCAAGGAGGTCAAGGGGCTGCTCGCCGACGGGTTCGACCCGATCGTGTTCTGCCGCTTCATCGACACAGCGGAGTACGTCGGCAAGCATCTCGCAGCCGAGCTGAAGAAGGCCGCCGAGGTTGCAGTGGTCACGGGGACGCTGCCGCCGGCCGAGCGACAGGAGCGGATTCGGGCGCTCACCGCGACCGATGCCCGGCACGTGCTTGTCGCGACCGATTGCCTGTCCGAAGGCGTCAACCTGCAGGACGCGTTTCAGGCGGTCGTGCACTACGACCTGGCGTGGAACCCGACCCGGCATGAGCAGCGTGAGGGTCGTGTCGATCGCTTCGGGCAGACTGCGCCGACAGTGCGGGCGATCACGATCTACGGCAAGGACAACAGCATCGACGGCCTCGTGCTGGATGTGCTGATCCGCCGCCACCAGGCGATCAGCAAGGCGACGGGCGTGTCCGTCCCCGTCCCGAGCGAGTCCGACTCGCTGCTCGAGGCGCTCCTCGAAGGTCTGCTGCTGCGCGGGGTGAACCACGAGCAGCTCGAGCTCGAGCTGGGCCTCGAGGAGGCCGACCGGCGCCTGGAAGCCGAGTGGCGCTCGGCCGCCGAGACCGAGCGGGCGTCCCGCACAAAGTACGCGCAGGGCACGATCCACCCCGACGATGTCGCCCAGGAGGTCGCCGAGGCGCGCGCCGCGCTCGGCACCCACGGGCAGATCGAGCCGTTCGTCGAGGAGTCCTTGCGGGCGCTCGGCGCGTCCGTGACGTCGACCGGCGACGGATTCGAGGCCATCACCGACACGCTGGCGCCCGGGCTGCGCGACGCCCTGCCGCCGGGCTTCGCCACGCCCCTGCCGTTCCACCGCCAGATGCCCGTGCCACGGCGGCACGCCCTCCTCGTGCGGACCGACCCGAGCGTCGAAGCCGTCGCCCGGTACGTGCTCGACACCGCCCTCGACTCCGCAACCACGCTCCGCAGGGGTCCGGCGCGGCGGGCTGGGGTCGTCCGCACCCGCCACGTCGCCGCCCGCACCACCGCGCTGCTCCTGCGCTACCGGTTCCACCTCGACCTCCCCACGGCCGACGGGTCACGGACCCTGATCGCAGAGGACTGCGAGATCGTCGCGTTCCGCGGCCATCCGGACGCGCCGGACCTGTTGCCGACGGACGAGGTCGCGTCGCTGATCGCAGCGCAGGCGGACGCGAACGTGCCCGCCGATCAGGCGCGTGATCTGATCGCCGCCGCGCTTGAGCGTGTGAGCGCCCTCGGACCGCTGCTCGACTCCCGAGCGGGCGAGCGTGCCGACCGGTTGCTGGAGAGCCATCGGCGCGTGCGGGCGGGAGCCGGTGCGGCCCGGCAAGGGCTGCGCGTGCGCGCCCAAACGCCAGTGGACGTCCTCGGGGTGTACCTGTACCTGCCTGTCGTGGGGAGCCGTTGATGGCCGGGGACCTGACCGCGGTGCGATCCATCGGGGCATTGCTGCCCTCCGACCTGCTCGCGCGCGTTGCAGCCGGTGACGGCGAGCTTGGCGGGTTCTCCGGCTGGGACTACCACCTGGCCGCGGGCGAAACCCCGCGCGAGGCCGCGAACCGGGCATGGGCGTACCTCATCGGCGTGTGGCCGTCGTTCCACGATGCGCTGTCGCGGCTGCCGGAGGGCGACCCGGCCGTCGGCGTGACGCGTGAGCGGTGGTTGCAGGTGCTGTTCCGGGAGCTCGGCTACGGGCGGCTCCAGGCGACCCCGGCCGGTGGGATCACTGCGTCGGGCAAGTCGTTCCCGGTGTCGCACCAGTGGGGCGCCGTGCCGATCCACCTGCTCGGGTGGGGCGTCGACCTCGATCGCCGCACCAAGAGTGTGCCGGGTGCCGCCGAGCGCGCCCCGCATGCGATGGTGCAGGAGCTGCTCAACCGGTCCGACGAGCATCTCTGGGCAGTCGTGTCGAACGGCCGGGTCGTGCGGGTGCTGCGCGACTCGACCTCCTTGTCGGCCCAGTCGTTCGTCGAGTTCGACCTGGAGGCGATGTTCTCCGGCGAGCTGTTCGCCGACTTCGTCGTGCTGTTCCTCCTGCTCCACCAGTCCCGCCTCGAGGTCCTGACCGACGATGCCGGCCCGTCCGAGTGCTGGCTCGAGCGGTGGCGCACGACCGCGATCGCGACCGGCGCACGCGCACTGTCGCTGCTGTCGGACGGCGTGCAGGCCGCGATCGCCGACCTCGGCACCGGGTTCCTGCGCGCGACGCCGTCCCTGCGGCAGCGGCTGGACGAAGATTCGCTGCACCTGGCTGACTACCACCAGGCACTGCTCCGACTGGTCTACCGAATGCTGTTCCTGTTCGTCGCCGAGGACCGCCAGGCCCTGCACCCCCTTGACTCCGACCCGACGGCGCAGGCCCGCTACCGGGACTACTTCTCGACCGACCGGCTGCGGCGCCTCGCGCTCAGGCGCCGCGGCACCCGGCACGGTGACCTGTGGCAGGTGCAGCGACTGGTGATCGCCCGCCTCGGGCAGGACGACGGCTGTCCGGAGCTCGCGCTGCCCGGTCTGGGCGGCCTGTTCGACGACGACGGTGCCGAGTTGTTCACCGACGCTGACCTCCCCAACGACGCGCTGCTGTCCGCGATCCGGCACCTGTCGACCGTGCGGCCCAAGGGCCAGCCGCTGCGCACCGTCGACTACAAGAACCTCGGCGCCGAGGAGCTCGGCTCCATCTACGAGTCGCTGCTCGAGCTCGTGCCCCGTTACCACCGCACCGAGCAGACGTTCACCCTGGAAAACTTGGCCGGCAACGACCGCAAGACCACCGGCTCGTACTACACGCCGTCCTCGCTGATCGACCTGGTGCTCGACGAGACCCTCACCCCGCTGCTCGACGAGGCCGAGCGCGCAGCCGACCCGCAGGCCGCCCTGCTCGCGATGAGCGTGTGCGACCCCGCGTGCGGGTCCGGGCACTTCCTGGTCGCGGCCGCGCGCCGGATCGCCGAACGCCTCGCGATCGTCCGCTCCGGCGAGACCGACCCCACCCCCACCGACCTGCAGGACGCCCTCTATGACGTGGTCGGCTCGTGCATCTACGGGGTCGACCTCAACCCGCTGGCCGCCGAGCTCGCCAAGGTCTCCCTGTGGTTGGAATCGATGCAAGCGGGCCGCCCATTAACCTTTCTGGACGCGCACCTCAAAGTCGGCAACGCTCTGCTCGGCACCACCCCCGCCCTGCTCGCAGGCGGCATCCCAGACGACGCGTTCACGGCGCTCACCGGCGACGACAAGCGCTTCACCACCGCGCTGAGGAAGCGCAACAAGGCCGAGCGTGAGACCACCGCGGGCGCCGACTCCCTGTTCGACCTAGTGGACGTCGGCACCTCCACCATCGACCTGCGCGGACGTCTCTCGAAGGCCGTAGCACCGGCAACCGGCGCACCGCGCCTGCGTGAGGTCCACGCCGCCCAGCGCGCCTACACCCAGTACCAGTCCTCCCCGGAACTCACCCGGGAGCGCTTGCATGCCGACGCCTGGTGCGCCGCGTTCGTCCAGGTGAAGGCCCCGGGTACGACCGCCATCACCACCGGAGTGCTTGAGTCGCTGCACGACGGCACCGCGCCAGAGACTCTCGTTCGCGTCGTCCAGCGCCTGGCCGCCGAGTCCCAGTTCTTCCACTGGCACCTAGAGTTCCCCGACGTCTTCCACACCAACACCCCGAACGGGGCACACGGCTGGAGTGGCGGTTTCACCGCCGTGATTGGTAACCCTCCTTGGGAGCGAGTAACGCTCCAGGAGCAGGAGTTCTTCTCGCAGCGCGACAGCAGAATCGCGACGGCGAAGACCGCCGCGTTGCGCAAGAAGCTGATACTGGAATTGCGAGAGTCAAACTCGTCTCTAGCGGACTCCTGGGCGAGCGCCAGTCGGCGTTCGGCGCAACTGAGCCTCTTCCTCCACAAGTCCGGCAGATATCCACTGTGCGGAGTTGGAGACGTCAACACTTACGCCGTGTTCGCCGAACTATTCCAATCTCTCGTCAAACAGGGCGGACGGCTAGGAATTATCACACAAACCGAACTTGCAACCGGATCGACTGCAGCCGCGTTCCTCGGGAACGCGGTACGCCGGCGGGAACTGGTGGCGTTCTACGATTTTGAGAACGAAGCGAAGATCTTCCCATCCGTAACGAACAAGCAGCATTTTGCGGTTTCGGTCTTGTCTGTTGGGCGACCCGCCGGGTCAGTGCACTTTGCAAGCTACGTCAGGCACGTTGGCGACGCCAAGAACAAGCGGATACTACTCACGCCGGATCAACTGGCGAAGGTGAGTCCGAATTCGGGAACTCTACCCATTTTCCGAGGCGCGCGAGATGCAGATCTCACCGTCAAACTGCACGAGCAATTCCCAGTGCTCGTGCATCGAGACGCACATCAGAATCGGTGGGGCGTGCGCTTCGCAAGGCTTCTTGATATGGCGACCGACTCTGCCTTATTTCTAGACGAACACGAGCTAACTAATCGCGAGGCGCGGTTCAACGGGTGGGGTTGGGATCTTGGTAAGTTGGACTGGATGCCACTTTACGAGGCGAAGATGCTCTGGCACTTCGATCACCGCTTCGCGACATATCGCGGAGCCACACAGGCTCAGCTGAATAAGGGTACCCTGCCAAGAGCGGCTGACAGTGCCCACGCCGACCCAACCTATGAGCCGCGCGCACGCTACTGGGTGAAGTCCAAGGACGCGGAAGCGGCCATTCCATCTGAGTGGCGCGAGGAGTGGTTTCTTGGATGGCGCGACATCACGGGTGGCGTCAACGAACGAACCCTTATTCCGGCGATCATTCCCCGCTCTGCGGTTGGCCATGTGTTTCCTGTGATGATACTGAGTCGCCCGAGCGACGGCCCAGTTTTACAGGCGCTGCTCTCAAGCTTCATTTGTGACTATCTGGTCCGCCAGAAAATCAGCGGAACCCACGCGACATACGAGATTCTCTATCAAGTCGCCGTCCCTGGACCATCCGACTTCCAGAGGCCGCTCCAGGGAGTTACCGAATGCACGTTGGGAGAGTGGGTCCTTGCGAGGGTCCTCGAGCTCAACTACACCTCGGAACGAATGGCCGGATTCGCGAAGTCGCTTTCGGGGTCCACGCAGTCAAGTCGTGGACCGTTCAAATGGGTTCCTTCACGTCGCGAACGGATGCGCGTTGAGCTCGATGCCGCGATGTTCGTGCTCTACGGCCTGGACCGCGACGAGGTGGAGCACGTGATGGACTCATTCTTCGTCGTCCGCAAGTACGAGCAACGCGATCACGGCGAGTTCCGCACTAAGCGCCTCATCCTGGAGGCATACGACGCGATGACCGATGCTGCGGCCTCCGGAGCGTTCTACGTCAGCCCACTCGACCCGCCCGCCGGCCACGGCCCGCGCCACGACCACTGACGGAGGCCGCCTGATGTCCGAACCACCCGCCCGTGATGCAATCCGGCGTCCGCTGCTCGTGGGCACGATGCTTCGCATCCTGCGCGACGCTCCGCATCCTCTCCAATCCACCTCGGCGATTCAGGCGCTGGCTGCGACGTTGCCGCTGACAGAGTTCGAACTGAGCGCCAATGACAGCGGCGTCCGTCGCTTTGAGACGGGCGTCCGTTTTGAGATTTCTCATGCTCGAGCAATCGGATGGATCGAGAAGTCGGGCGGGTGGGCACTGACGGATGCCGGACGGGACGCGCTTGCCAGCGCTTCCTCAGATGCAGCACTGATGACTGCCCTCAACCGTCAGTACGGCGCTCGACAGCGTGCACGTCGACAGACCCTGGCGAGCGAAGCAACTGGCACGAAGTTCGATACTCTCCGCGCGGCGCTCGACCTGGTGGAGCCGGGTCTATGGACGTCGTACAGCGACCTCGCTCAGCTCACCGGGCTGGCGAACCAGAACGTCGGCACGTGGATTTCGGAAACCGACCATTCGGCGGCTTTCCGCGTACTCACGTCCGCGGGAACGGTGTCGGACGGCTTCCGGTGGAACGACCCGCACCGCAGCGACGACCCGCGCGAGCTGCTGGTCGCTGAAGGCCTGGAGTTCGACGACGCGGGCCGCGCCAGCCAGTCCGCACGGCTGACCAGCTACGACCTGCGCGAGCTGCTCGCCGAGTCTTCGGAGCCTGCCACGCGCCGCGCCTGGCTCGTGCGTGGCAACAACGTCAACGGGAAAAACCTCGTGCCGACGTGGATCGCACGGGGGTCCGTGTCGGTAGCCGCCAGCCAGATTCGCGCGCTCACGCTGCCCCTCGGCAGGGCCGAGATCGTCGCCGTCGTCGAAGAGGACTACGCCCAGAAATCGTACAACACCCGAAACGAGAAGGTCACCGAGCTCGACCTGTTCGTCAATCGCATCCAGGTCGGGGACCTCGTGATCGCCAACGACGGCGGCAACTTCTACATTGGCGACATCACCGGCGAGGTCGCCTCGGTGCAGTCGTCGGACGACCGCTCGAACCTGCGCCGCACGGTGCAGTGGCGCAACCCCGCCCGGCCCGTCGACCTCACGGATCTGCCTGCAGGCCTCAAGCCCAAGCTGTCGAGCCAGCACACGGTCGTTGACCTCACCAGCGAGCTCGCCGCCCTCGCGGCGCTCGTCGCTCCCGACGCCGCCGAGGCGAAGAAGGCCGCGAAGGCCGCGCCCGTCGAGCTCGTCCTGCGTGACGCCACCGACGAGCTGGCGGACTCGCTCCTCGTCGACCGCGACTGGGTCCAGTCTTGCGTCGACCTGCTGCGCGACCGCCACCAGATGGTGTTCTATGGCCCGCCTGGCACCGGTAAGACCTACCTGGCGCAGGCGATCGCCCGGCACTTGACCGACGAGTCAGCGGTCAAACTCGTCCAGTTCCACCCCGCGTACTCCTACGAGGACTTCTTCGAGGGCTACCGGCCCGTCGCACCGAAGGACGGGACGGCCACGGTTGGATTCGCGCTCACCCCAGGCCCGTTCCGCCGCCTCGTCGACGCGGCGCGGGAGAACCCGTCGACGCCGTACGTGCTCATCGTCGACGAGATCAATCGAGCCAACCTCGCCAAGGTGTTCGGCGAGCTGTACTTCCTGCTCGAGTACCGCGATCGAGCGATCGACCTGCTCTACAGCACCGGCGACGAGGCCGGGTTCACGATGCCATCGAACGTGTTCATCATCGGCACGATGAACACCGCCGACCGGTCTATCGCTCTCGTCGACGCCGCGATGCGACGCAGGTTCGCGTTCAAGGCGCTGCACCCGAGCGTCGAGCCGACCCGCAGCATGCTGCGGCGCTGGCTGGCCGATCGGGACCTACCGGCAACGACCGCCGACGTGCTCGACCGTCTCAACGCCCTCATCCAGGACGAGGACTTCCGAATCGGCCCGTCGTACTTCATGCGCGCCGACGTACACCGCAACGGCGGGCTAGAGACCGCGTGGGAGACGTCGATCCTGCCCTTGCTGGAGGAGCACCACTACGGCGAGGGCATCGACGTCGCCGCGCGGTACTCGCTCCGCGCGATCCGCAGCCGGCTCGCGCGGGAGACTTCGACGGCAGCCGCGGCGGACGACTTCGCCGACATCGACGCCCCGGTGGACGATCCCACGCCATGACGACGATCGAACTCATCGAGAACGGACAGCCGGTCGAAGTCGCCCTCGACGACCGGACCGGCCTCGCGCTGCGCTCGAGCGAGCTCGTCACTGCCGCGCCGTCCGTCCACGCCGGCTGGTGGGTCATCGGCCCCCGCACGAAGGTCGGCGTCGCCCGCATCGCGGGCGTCGACCTGACGATCCGCCCCAAGGTCAACATCCGTCGGCTCATGTTCCTCATCGGGTACGCCCGCGACGGATCGCTCTGGCGCGACGAGGACGTCGACCTCGAGGAGGACGCCGACCTGCTCAAGGCGATCGCCTCCGCGTTCGCCCGCCAGGCCGAGAGGGCGACCTCCCACGGCCTCCTCCACGGGTACCGCGTCGAGGAGCTCGCCTCCCCGGTCCTGCGCGGCCGCATCCGCACGAGCGACCAGCTCACCCGCCGCCACGGCATGGCCCTGCCGCTCGAGATCCGATTCGACGAGTTCGACGTCGACATCGCCGAGAACCAGATCCTGCGCGCTGCCACCGACCGCCTCCTGCGACTCGAACGAGTGCCGGACCGCACTCGTCGGGCGCTGCGACGCCTCTCCCGCGAGCTCGCCGACGTGAGCCCGCTCCCGCGCGGGGGGATGCTGCCGGCGTGGACCCGCTCGCGCCTCAACGCGAGGTACCACGTCGCACTCGGGCTCGGCGAGCTCGTCCTGCGCGGCAGCTCCGTCGAGCAAGCCGCCGGGACCGTCCGCATCGACGGATTCATGCTCGACATGGCGAAGCTCTTCGAGGACTTCCTCACCGAGGCCCTGGGCGCGGCGCTGCTGGTCGCCGGCGGGCGCGTGCGTGCGCAGGACCGGTGGCATCTCGACGAGGCGACGACCGTGCCGATGAAGCCCGACCTCGTCTGGTACGGCCCGGAATCGGCGACGCCGACGGCCGTCATCGACGCAAAGTACAAAGCCGAGAAGCCGAGCGGCTACCCCAACGCCGACCTCTACCAGATGCTCGCGTACTGCACGGTGCGCGGCCTGCGTCGCGGGCACCTCGTCTACGCCAAGGGCAACGAGCCGGAGGCCCGACACCGCGTTGTCGGCACCGGCGTCGAGATCTACCAGCATGCACTTGACCTTGGCGCCGACCCTGCTACCCTGCTCGACCAAGTGCACGACTTGGCGACGCTGGTCACCCGACTCGCCGCGACCGAAGACTCCCTGGCCGCCCGCGACTTCGCCGCCCACGCATGACGTCGTCATTCGGGTGGCTCGACGCCGACGCGAGCCAGCGCCGCCGCATGCTGGAGATCGTCGACCTCTTCAAGGACGAGGGCACGGTGGACGAGCTCGGCATCGGAGCGATCCGCGATGCCCTCTCCGGCGCCCTCTTCCCCGGCACCTCGACGCTGCACACTCGCCTGCGCTACGTGCTGTTCGTCCCGTGGCTGATGCAGCACGCGGCGCACAAGCCGAGCCCGGCGGAGATGGGCGCCGAGTTCCGCGCGCTCGAGTACAGGCTCGTCGGCAGCCTGCTCGCGGGAGGCGAGCAGGTCGGCGTGATCGGCAGCCGCGCCCGGGACAGGCTCAAGCGGCTGCCGAGCGCCACGTACTGGTCCGCCCTCGGCGCCTGGGGAATCAGGGAGGCCGACCTGTCCGCCGACGTCTACTTTCGCCGCCGGCACGATGCACATCGCCTGGCGCGTCGGACCGCCACCGCAGATGACCCGGAAGCGCAAGAACGCCGCCCACGGTCCGGCCTCGACCCGCACCTCCCCCCGGCCCCCGACGGTCTGCTCACGAAGACGAACTTCGAGCTGAGCGCCGCCGAGGAGGAATACCTCTCGCACGTCATCGCCCGTGAGACCGACGGCTCGATGCTCGCCTGGCTCATCCTGCACCAGCCGGTCACGCTCAGTGACCTGGTGTGGGAGCTGCCCGGCCTGAGCGATGCTCCGGCGCGGCTCGCGGAGACAGTCGACCACGCACGGCGCTTCCACACGGCGATCCACGGCGCCGCGCTGCTGTACAACCTGCTGCTGGCGCGCAAGCGCGCGAGCGACGAACTCGTCGACTACTACGAGGCCGAGCTCGACGCGTGGCGGGTCGAAGTGGACGAAACCGGCGCGCTGGAAAGCTGGGACCGGGCCGCATGGTGGGCGACGATCGCGAGGCACAGCGCCGGGATCCGGCCCCCCACACGCCTGTTCGTCGACTCCTGGATCACCCTCGCCTCCACTGACGCGGTCGTCGAAAGGCAGAGCGACGCCGCATTGCTGGTGGCCACGCGCGAACGCCAGATCAAGGGCGGCCGCGCTCGGCTGGCGAACCAGGCGGCGCTCGATCGGTGGTCGGGCGCCAGCGGCACGGGACGCCTCGACTACACGTGGTCCATCGCGCATCGGCACCTCCGGGATCTGTACGCGGCTCGGGAGACCGCATGACGCTCACGCCCGAGTCGCGGGTCCTGCTCACGGACGCGCTGCGACCGCCACCCGGCCACAAGGTCGACCTCGTCGTCGGCACGACGTATGCGCTCAACCTCACCGCGCTCCTGCTCGCACCGCTCTCGTTCGCCGTGTTCGACCAGACGGACGGTGACGCAGAGCGCGTCGACCCCATCCGGCTCCTCGAGGCCGTCCGGCGCCATGCGGAGCACACGACCGTCTTCTGCCAATCCGGCGGCATCCAGGTGCCACCGGCCTATCGCAGCGTCCTGACGTTCGTCGAAGACACGGTCCACGAAGTCACCGCACCACGCGACGGCGGCATCTTCCACCCCAAGATCTGGGCACTGCGATTCGTCGACGCTGAGGGCAGCCACGCGCACCGCGTCGTCGTACTGAGCCGCAACATGACTCTCGACCGATCCTGGGACACGGCTCTCGTGCTCGACGAGGCCTCCGACGGGCTGATCGACGCCGCGCCCGCAGCGGACTTCATCCGGTGGCTTCCCTCGCTCACGACCCGACCAGTCTCGGATCGGCGCACCAACGACGTCGACGACCTTGCTGCCACGCTCGCGAGCGTCCGGCTCGCTCCACCGAGCCCGTTCACCGGAGGGGAGCTACTCCCCATCGGTCTCGGCGGCGACGCCTGGCCGTTCCCCACGCGTGCTCGGCGCGTGCTCGCGATCAGCCCGTTCCTCACACGCGGCCGCCTGGACTCGCTGGCTCGGATCAGCGCGGCCCGCACGCTGGTGTCACGCGCCGAGTCGCTCGACCTCGTCGGCGCACACGCACTGGAAGGCTGGGACGTCACCGTCCTGCAGCGCACGGCCGAGACCGATCACGACGCCGCGCCCGCGGGCGAGAGCGTGCCGACGGAGTTCCAGGACGAGAGCGACGGCCTGCACGCGAAGACCTTCATCCTCGACCTGGACGACCGGACGTCAACGACCGTGACCGGCAGCGCCAATCTCACCAGCGCGGCCTGGGACCGCAACGTCGAGTTCGACGCGGTGCTCACGGGCCCCACCTCGACCTGCGGTGTGGCGGCCGTGCTGGACGGTTCCGCGGAGGTGCCCGGGCTCGTGAACCTGCTCGCTCCACACAGCGCCTCGTCGCAGGACGGCGTTCCCGACCCGGCCATCGAGACGTCGTACGTGCTCGAGCGCTTCCACCGCGACCTCGCCGCGCACGCGCCCGTCCTCCGCGTCCGAGCCCTCGACGACGACCGGGCGGAGGCGGTCCTCTCGTTGCCCGTCCCTGGACAGCCGCCAGGCTCGACCCGTGTCTGGCTGGCGTCGGTGTCCGAGACCCACGCGCAGCCCCTCACGGCCGAGCTGGCGTGGACAGTCGCTCCGAAGCACGTCACGGCCTTCGTCGTCGTCGAGACGACCGCCGGCGAGCGCGCCGCTCGCGTCACCCGCCGCTGCGTCCTGAAGGCGGTCCTCGTCGGCGACGTCGATGCCCGACGGCTCGACGCCGTTCTCGATGTCCTCCGCAGCAAGGACGACGTGCTGCGCTACCTCCTCTTCCTGCTGGGCGACCCGGCCTATGACTCGATCTTCGCCCAGGCGACCGGCACGCCGGGCGAGCGGTTCGCCTCCGCCAACGCAGGCTTCAGCGCCCGGGCCGCGCTGTTCGAACCGATGGTCCGAGCCGTCGGCCGCGACGAGGATGCGCTCGCCAGGGTGGCGAGCCTGATGGAGGACCTGCGGAACCCGCCGGACGGTGCCTCCCTCGTGCCCGACGGGTTCGACGCGCTGTGGGACGTCGTGTGGCGGGTCCACCGGGAAGTCCGGCCATGAAGCGACCCGACGTCGAGCGCACGCTCGCCAGCCTCAAGGACTTCCAGCGACGGACCGTCGACTACGCGTTCGAACGCCTGTGGACAGACGAGGACCGGGTCAAGCGCTTCCTCGTCGCGGACGAGGTGGGCCTCGGCAAGACGATGGTCGCCAAGGGCGTGATCGCCCGGACAGTCGAGCATCTCTGGGAGTCGAAAGAGCGGATCGACATCGTCTACATCTGCTCCAACAGCCAGATCGCTCGCCAGAACCTCAGCCGGCTCAACGTCGTCGGCGGCACCGAGCTCAAGCACGCCGACCGGCTGACACTCCTGCCTAAGGCGATCCGCGATCTCCGGGACCGACGGGTCAACTTCGTCTCCTTCACCCCGGGCACCTCGTTCAACGTCGGGTACTCGGGCGGCAAGTACGAGGAGCGAGTGCTCCTGTACTGGATGCTCGCCGAAGCCTGGGGGGCGGATGCGGTCCACGCCACGAGGTGGAAGCGCTTCTTCGAGGGCGGCATGAGCCGGGAGAACTTCGAGGCCGCCCTCGCCTGGTTCGACCGGTCGTCGCTCGACTATGCGCTGTGCCAAGCCTTCGGCGCGGCGATCGACTCCACAACCGGTCCTGGCGGACAGCCGCTGCGCGTCGAGATCGACGAGTGCGTGCAGGACTTCAACTACCTGCGTGGCAAGCCGAAGCCCCACCTGAGCGACCGCCGGTACAGGCTCATCGGAACCCTCCGCGGACTCGTCGCACGGGCTGCCGTCGACCACCTGGAACCGGACCTCGTCATCCTCGACGAGTTCCAGCGCTTCAAGGACCTCCTCGACGGGGCCGACGACGAAGGCGCCCGGCTCGCGAACGCGATCTTCGACCACCCGTCCGCCAGAGTGCTGCTGCTCTCGGCGACGCCGTACAAGATGTACACGCTCCCCGACGAGCCCGACGGGGATGACCACTACAGCGACTTCGTCAGGACGACCCGCTTCCTCGCCGGCGACGACCGCGCCCACGTCGTCGAGCAGTCTCTGCGCGCGATGCGCGAGTCCCTCGTCTCAGGCGACGACGACAGGCTCGCCGTGGCAGCGCGCGACCGCGTCCAGCACGAGCTGCGTCGTGTCATGTGCCGCACCGAACGCCTCGCGTCGACCCCGGACCGAGACGGCATGCTGACCGACAAGCCGCTGCCAGGCCTCGCACTCTCGCCGGACGACGTGCGTTCGTGGCGGGTCCTCGACGACGTCGCACGACTTGTCGATACCCACGACGTGTTCGAGTACTGGCGATCATCGCCCTACCCGCTCAACCTCATGGAGCGCGGCGCCTACCAGGTCAGGACGCGCTTCCACGCGGCCGCGGAACGCCAGGATGCCGGCGTCGCGACCGCCCTGCGCTCTGGCGCCGGGCTCCTGGACTGGGACGACATCCACCACTACCGCGCCGTCGACCCCGGCAACGCCAAGATGCGTGGGCTTTGCGCCGACGTCCTCGACCGGCAGACATGGCGCCTCGCGTGGCTGCCGCCGTCCCTTCCGTACTACGACCTCGGCGGCGCATACGCCCAGCCCGACCTCCAGTCGTTCACGAAGCGCCTGGTCTTCTCCGCATGGTCCGTCGTCCCCAAGGCGATCTCGGTCGTGATGAGCTACGAGGCCGAACGCCGCACGCTCGAAGCCGCGAGACTCGCCCGAACCTACGACGACAGGCCGCTGGCTCCGCCGCTCCAGTTCCGGATGGCAGGTGACCGGGTCGCCGGGATGTCCACGCTCGCCCTCCTGTACCCCAGCCTGACACTTGCGCGCGCGGGCGACCCGCTCGACGTCGCTCGCGCCACGGCCGAGATCCCGCTGAACCGCACCCGACTCGCCGACGCCGTCCGAGCACGGGTCAGTGCCCTCGTCGACCGCCTACCGAAGGGCGACACGACGTCCGAACGCGTGGACCAGAGCTGGTACTGGGCAGCGCCGTTCCTGCTGGACGAGGTGGTCTCCCCCGAGGAGCAGAAGCCGGTTCGGAACTCTTTGTCGCGCTGGTCCCAACAAGACGACGATCACGAGTCCCGACTCATCGCGCACCTGCGCACCGCGCAGGCCGTCACGTCGTTGGAACTGGGCCGACGCCCCGACGACCTCGTCGACGTCCTGACGACCATGGCCATCGCGGCCCCGGGCACGTGCGCGCTCCGAGCACTCGGCCGCGTGGCGGGGGGACCCGAGCGGTGGGCCGACTCGGAACTGCGACGTCACGCGTTCGACGTCGCACAGGGTCTGCGATCGCTGTTCAACAAGCCGGAGATCATCGCGCTCGTCCGCGCGCAGGACGACGAGTCGTACTGGCGGGCGATCCTCGAGCATGCGCTAGACGGATGTCTGCAGGCGGTCCTGGACGAGTACGCGCACGTGCTGCTCGAGTCGGAAGGACTCGTGGACGCGACGCCGCTCATGCGGTCCCGATCCATTGCCGAAGCGATGGTCGAGGCCCTGTCCACGCGCACGGCGACGAACGCGGTGGCGGACGTACACGTGTCTGACGGGGAGATTCGACTCGTCGACCGCCACATGAGCAGCCACTTCGCCGCCAGGTTCGGTCGGGCTGAGACCAGCGACAAGGCGGCCATGCGCGAGTCGACGATCCGCATGGCCTACAACTCGCCGTTCCGCCCGTTCGTGCTCGCCTCGACGTCCGTCGGCCAGGAGGGTCTCGACTTTCACACCTACTCCCACGCCGTCGTGCACTGGAACCTCCCCGGTAACCCGGTCGATCTCGAGCAGCGCGAAGGGCGCGTGCACCGCTACAAGGGCCACGCCGTACGCAAGAACGTCGCCGCTCGCCACCGTGCCGCAGCGCTCACCCTCCACGACGACCCCTGGGATGCGGTGTTCGCCGCTGCCCGCGAGGCACGGCGGCCAGGGGCCAGCGACATCGAACCGTTCTGGATCGCCACTGCTCCAGACGGCGCGCGGATCGAGCGGTACATCGCGGCGATGCCGCTGAGCCGCGAAGAGCAGCAACGCGACCGGCTCCTACGCACCGTCGGTGCGTACCGGCTGGTGATCGGCCAGCCGCGTCAGGACGACCTTCTCCGGTACGCCGGCGACGCCGGAAGGAGTCTGGCTATCGACCTCGCGCCGCCGCGCGATCCGGCGAGCCACCCGTAACCTGTCCGGGCCAGCCCGTCGTCGGACAGCGCGGCGCGACAACGCCGGCTGCAGGGGGGCCCCGCCGCACGGGCGGGCCCCCTGCATCCGTAGTCGAGGAACCGCGTCACCGCCGCCCGCGCGACAGGTCGAACACCGTTGTCGTGTCGTACGTCTCCCCCGGCCGCAGCGTCGTACTCGGGAACTGCGGCTGGTTCGGCGAGTCCGGGAAGTGCTGCGTCTCGAGCGCCAGCCCGTCGGACTGCCGGTACACGTGCCCGCCGGTGCCGACGAGCGTCGCGTCCAGGAAGTTGCCCGAGTAGAACTGGATCCCCGGCTCGGTCGTCCACATCTTCAACGTCCGCCCGGAGTCCGGGTCACGCAGCTTCGCCGCCAGCTGAAGGCTGCCGTCGTCGGGCCGGTCGAGCACCCAGTTGTGGTCGTAGCCCTGCCCGAACAGCAGCTGCTCGAACGGCTCGCGGATGCGCTCGCCGATCGGCGTCGCCGACCGGAAGTCCATCGGCGTGCCCGACACGTCGGCGATCTCACCGGTCGGGATCAGCGTCGAGTCGACCGGCGTGTAGCCGCTGGCCGGCAGCGTGAGCTCGTGGTCGAGGATCGACGACGTGCCCTCGCCCTGGAGGTTCCAGTAGGTGTGGTTCGTCAGGTTCACGACCGTCGGTGCGTCCGTGGTCGCGATGTAGTGGATCTCGAGCTTCTGGTCGCGGGTCAGCGTGTATGTGACCTGGACGTCGAGGTTGCCCGGGTAGCCCTCCTCGCCGTCGGGGCTCAGGTAGTTGAGCTGGAGCCCGACCGTGCCGTTGTTCTGGATCGGCGTCGCGGTCCAGACTTTGGTGTCGAAGCCGTTGAACCCGCCGTGCAGGCTGTTCGGGTCGTTGTTGATCGGCAGCTGGTACGTGGTGCCGTCGAGCTCGAACTGGCCGTTCGCGATGCGGTTGCCGTACCGGCCGATGAGCGCGCCGAAGTACGGGCCCGGGTTGTTGTTGTCGAGGTAGCCCTGCAGGTCGGCGAAGCCGAGGACGACGTTTACCGGGTCCTTGCGGCCGTTCGGGACCTCGAGCGACTGGATGATGCCGCCGTACGTAAGGATCCGGACAGTCATGCCGCGGTTGCTGAGCGTGTACCGCTCGACGGCGGTGCCGTCTTCGGTGGTGCCCCACGGCTCGGACGTGATGGTCGCGGTGTCGTGGTGGCCACCGCCCTTGTCACCGCCCCAGCGGTCGGTGGTGTCGTCGGCCCCCAGGGCGGCGGGACCGCCTGAGACGAGCAGTGCGGCGACCGCGAGCGGGGCTACGACGCCCACGAGTCCGCGACGGAGTTGACGCATGCGCATGTGACTCCCCCTGTCCACGTCGGCCGGCGCCGCCCCCTGGGACGTCGATGTCCCGCGGCGCGGCGACCCTAGCGCGTGACGTGGAGGGGGTCGGGGGCCCGGAGGGGCGGTGCGGTCGGGGACGACGCTAGGACGCGCGCGGCAGTAGGTCAACGAGGAGGCACTAGGGCCGCACCGAGCACCGCGGAGACGCACGCTCCTCCGCTTTCGACGCTCGCCGCGTGCCACTAGAACGCCAGTGTGAAGCCGTCCCGTGTCTGGTGCACCAGCCCCATCCCAGCGCCCGCAATCAGATCGCACAGATCCTCGCTCGGCCGCTCGGGCAGCAGCACGACGCATCGCAAGCCGGTGACGGGCACGTGCCTGCGGTAGTCGAGCAGCTGTCCGATGGCCATTCGAATGTTGTTGCGCGAGGCAGAGTTCTTCGCCTCGTACAGTGTCCTGGTCGACAGATCAAAAGGATCGGTAAGCAGGACTCCCGATCCTCCCGGCAACGTGATTGCCCACCGCTGGACTCGATCATCACCACCAAGAGTCGCCACGAACTCGTCAACGAGCACCGCCTCGTCCTTCGACGCCGTGCCGGGCAGCGAACCGCCGGTCTCGTAGAACGTGTGTGAGTTGACTTCCAGCGGAACGAGCTGTGCGCGAGCGTCCGACGGCTCGATGGCGGACCGCTCTTCAGCAGCAAGGCCGGCGGCCGCCTCGTCGTCCACGGGTAACAGGCGGAAGACGAGAACAGTGCGGGAAGCCTTGAGCGCATCTCGGGCAGGCTCTCGGCGATACGGATCATCGGGATCGACTTGGAACTCACCAAGGTATCGCTGGAGCTTGGTACGGGTGCCCTTCACGACGCCCACGGCCTCGAAGAGCCTGAGCGTGCGCCCCTGCTCCTTGTGTTCGACGATCGCCCGGTTACGAGCGATCGTCTGATCTCCCACCGTGCCCCTACCGGTGTAGTAAAAAGCGCGTCCGTCCGGCGCTGCACCGTCGTAGCGGTATCCGTACTTCAGGCCTTCAGCGGGGTCCGAGAAGAGGAGAACGTTGGGCGTCGTGGCGGACTCCACAACTCCACCTGAGTAGACGCTGCCGCCGTACAACTCCTTCAGTTCGGCTCTCGTACCGATGTCTCCAACCTTCGTGACCCACTCGAACTCAGCCACACTCTGCCCCCGATCGCGCACCTCGTTTCACTCGTACATCGGCTGGCGACTGACCTTCTTGAAGACTCGGACAGCGAGGTGCATGGCGACGCGCCGGCATCGGCACGATTCGAGCACGCGGCTGGTGTCACGGCGCGGTCTGGACGAGCACGGGATCGACTCCGCGCAGCGCGCCTCGGCGCAGGCGTTCAGGCGCTGGCACGGCAGCGCGCTTGGGTATCACGAGCCCGCAGGCTGTCAGCAGTATTGACAGCAAATAGTAGGACGAGGAGACTGTGTTGGAAGCGCCACCCAACCGAAGGAGTCTCCCGTGCCCCACATTGAGGTCGATAACCAGACCGCGTTCGCCATCCAGCTTGCAGCCGACACCGCGGCGATCTCGCCCGGCGAAGTGATCCGCAGACTGATCGAGCGGAGCCGACCCGCGGCGTTCTCCACCGCCGCGACCGTTGACGAGGGACTCGACGGAGGCCTCGAGATCCACGCGATCTACGACGGCCACCGAACAAATGCCGTGTACGAGCTCGCGAGCAGGCGGGTCACCATCACAGACGGCCCGCTCGCGGGGAAGTCGTTCAAGAGCCCGAGCGGCGCAGCGATCGCAGTGGTCTCGCGATTCCGTCCCGACGTGAACCCGAACCGCAACGGATGGTCGTTCTGGACGGTGACCGGAACCGGTGAGCTGCTGCAGTCCGTCCGGCACCCGCACTGACCGTCGTCGCCCTCTCCGAGTCGTCGTCGCGCCGCCCTTGCGCCGCCCGTACCGCCAGATCGGCGGCGCGACGACCTACTTCGGTACGTGGGCGAAGCCCCTGTGCCCACACGAGGCACAGGGGCTTATCTCGGGCACCAGACTTCGGACGCCGCCGGTTAGGCAGCCGCTCACCAGCGTCGTGATGCGGAACTCGTTCGCCCCTGTCACCGGCGCTGTTCAATGCCTCCCCGGAGTACCCTCCCCCCAGCACACAGTGACGGCGCGGCAGGACGGGAGGCCCACACCCACATGGCCGGCTCCCAAACAGCCCTGCGCGAAGCCAACCGCGCCACGGTCGTCGACACCATCCGCCGCTACGGCGGCCTCACCCAGGTCGAGCTCGCCTCCACCACGGGCCTGAGCGCCGCCACGGTCAGCAACATCGTCCGCGAGCTCCAACAAGCGGGCGAGGTCGACGTCCGCGCCACGATCCACAACGGCCGCCGCGCCATGCTCGTCACGATGGTCCACCGCACGGGCCTGGCGGCGGGCGTCCACGTCGGCACGCGCCACATGAGCATCACCCTCACCGATTCGGCCCACCAGGTGCTCGTCGAGCAGGCCCTCCCCCTGCCTCACGAGCACCGCGCCGACACCAGCCTCGACCGCGCGGCCCTTCTCATCGTCGAGATCCTCGAGCGCGTCGGCTCCGGCCTCGACGAGCTCCTCGGCATCGGCATCGGCCTGCCCGCCCCGGTCGACGCCGCGACCGGCACCGTCTCGGTCCCCGGCATCCTCCGCGGCTGGGACGACGCCCCCGTCGCCCAGGTCATGTCCAAGCGCCTCGGCGTCCCGGTGTTCGTCGACAACGACGCCAACCTCGGCGCCCTCGCCGAGAGCCGCCTTGGCGCCAGCCGGCACTTCCAGGACTCCGTCTACGTCCGCGCGTCCCACGGCACCGGCGCCGGCATCTCCCTGCACCAGAACCTGCACCGCGGCTTCGCCGGCACGGCGGGCGAGATCGGCCACGTGCAGGTCGACGCCCAGGGCCAGGTCTGCCTCTGCGGGAGCCGCGGCTGCCTCAACACCGTCGTCGGCGCCCCGGCGCTCATCGAGGTCCTCCGCGCCAGCCGCGGCTCACTCACGCTCAGAGACATCGTCGCCCTCGCCAACGACGGCGACCCCGGCTGCCGCCAGGTCGTCGAGGACGCCGGCGCCACCATCGGCGCCGTCGTCGCGGGCCTGGCCATCGCCGTGAACCCGCAGTGCGTGGTCGTCGGCGGCGAGCTCGCCGAGACCGGCGAGCTGCTGATCGGCCCGATGCGCGAGGCGATCCGCCGCCGGGTGCCGCTCAACCACATCGCGCCGCTCGAGGTGGTCGCCGCGGAGCTCGGCCCGAACGCCGAGGTCATGGGCGCGGTGCTGCTCGCGCTGGAAAACACCCGCACGACCCTCCCCACATACGCCCGGCCGGACGGAGACTGAGACCGTGGCACTCGACGTGGAGTGGACGACGACGCAGCAGCAGGGCCGATCCCAGCCCGGCGGCCCGCCCCTGCTCGCCCTGCGCAAGGTCACCAAGCGGTTCGGCGCCGTCGAGGCGCTGACCGACGCCGACCTCACCGTGCACGCGCACGAGGTCGTCGCGCTGGTCGGCGACAACGGGGCCGGGAAGTCGACGCTCGCCAAGATCATCTCCGGCGTGCTGCAGCCCGACAGCGGCACCATCGAGATCGACGGCGACCCCGTCGCCATCCCCAACCCCGCAGGCGCGCACGCCCTCGGCATCTCGACGGTGTTCCAGGACCTCGCCCTGTGCGAGAACCTCAGCGTCGCGGCGAACATCTTCCTCGGCCGCGAGCTGCGCGCGTCGAAGCGCAGCCCGATGGACATCGACGGCATGGAGCTGGCGTCCGCGCAGATCCTCCGGGACCTGACGATCACCGTGCCGTCCGTCCGGACGCCCGTGCGCGAGCTGTCCGGCGGGCAGCGGCAGGCCGTCGCCATCGCCCGGACGCTGACGACGCGGCCCCGGATCCTCGTGCTCGACGAGCCCACCGCCGCGCTGTCCGTCGTGCAGACCGCCGAGGTGCTGATGCTGGTCGAGCGGCTCCGCGAGATGGGCCTCGGCGTCGTGATCATCAGCCACAACCTGGCGGACCTGCGGGCGGTGGCCGACCGGATCGAGGTGCTGCGGCACGGCCGGAACAACGGGTCGTTCGACGCGGCGACGTCGGCACCCGAGGAGATCATCGGGGCCATCGCCGGGGCGACCCGGGCCGTCCGCCCGGCGTGGGCGACGCGCTAGCCCTGGCTTCAACCGCCCCACTGGATTGCCTTCAGAGGTTGTCGGCAATCTCCCGACCGGGCCGGCGACCACGCCCGAGCCGCCCCGGTTCGCCCACATTCGGGCCGCCACGTACGGCGCAGGTTGCGGTTTGGTCACGCCAAGGCGCGGCATTGCCTTCAGAGGTTGACGCGTAGGCCTCGGCGGTCCTAGCGTCCACCGCGAGCTCGACAGACCGGCACCGACGCCGGCCGTGCAGCGCGGCACAGGGAGCAGGCACGATGCTGGACACCCCCGTCGTCCTCGAGATGAGGTCGATCACCAAGACCTTCCCCGGCGTGACGGCGCTGGACCAGGTCCGGATGACGGTGCGCGAGCGCGAGATCCACGCGATCTGCGGCGAGAACGGCGCCGGCAAGTCGACGCTGATGAAGATCCTGTCCGGCGTCTACCCGCACGGCACCTACTCCGGCGAAATCGTCTACCAGGGCGAGGAGGTCCGGTTCAAGGACATCAAGTCCAGCGAGCGGGCCGGCATCGTGATCATCCACCAGGAGCTGGCGCTCATCCCCGAGCTGTCGATCGCGGAGAACATCTTCCTCGGCAACGAGGTCGCCGGGCCGCTCGGCATCGACTGGGACGCCACCCGCGAGAAGGCGGCGGAGCTGCTGGCCCGAGTCGACCTGACCATCTCCCCCGACGAGCAGGTCAAGAACATCGGCGTCGGCCAGCAGCAGCTCGTGGAGATCGCCCGGGCGCTGGCCAAGGACGTGAGGCTGCTGATCCTCGACGAGCCGACGTCGGCGCTGAACGAGGAGGACTCCGCGCACCTGCTGGACCTGCTGCGCGACCTCCGCGCGAAGGGCATGACCAGCATCATGATCAGCCACAAGCTCAACGAGATCGCCGCCATCGCCGACTCGATCACGATCATCCGGGACGGGAAGACGGTCGAGACGCTGGACGCCGGAGCGGGCGAGGTCGACGAGGACCGGATCATCCGCGGCATGGTCGGCCGCTCCCTCGACCACCGGTTCCCGGACCACACCCCGAACATCGGCGAGACGTTCTTCGAGGTGCGGGACTGGTGGGTCGAGCACCCGACGGTCGCGGACCGGATGGTCTGCAAGGGGTCGGCGTTCGAGGTGCGGCACGGCGAGATCGTCGGCTTCGCCGGGATCATGGGCGCCGGCCGCACCGAGCTCGCGCGGTCGATCTTCGGCCGGTCGTACGGGCGGTTCCGCGGCGGCGAGATCCTCATCGACGGCGAGCCGGTCGAGCTGCACACCGTCCAGCAGGCCATCGACCACAAGATCGCCTACGTCCCGGAGGACCGGAAGGTCCAGGGCCTGAACCTGCTGGACAGCATCCTCGACACCATCGTGTCGGCCGACCTCAAGCGGATCACCAAGCACCGGGTCCTCGACACCGACACCGCGTTCCTGGCCTCCGAGCGCTACCGGAAGTCGCTGAACATCCGGACGCCGTCGGTCCGGCAGGGCGTCGCCAAGCTGTCGGGCGGCAACCAGCAGAAGGCGCTGCTCGGGAAGTGGATGTTCCCGGAGCCGGACCTGCTGATCCTCGACGAGCCGACCCGCGGCGTGGACGTCGGCGCGAAGTACGAGATCTACGGCCTGGTCCAGCGCCTGGCCGACGCGGGCAAGGGCGTCGTGGTCATCTCCTCCGAGCTGCCGGAGCTGCTCGGCCTGTGCGACCGGATCTACACGATCTTCGAGGGCCGGGTCACCGGCGTCCTCGACCGGGAGCAGGCCGACCAGGAGTCCCTGATGCGGCTGATGACCGGCACCAGCCCCGCCCTCACCACCCCCTGATCCAGCGAAGGACGACCGGACGATGACGTCTCTCAAGCAGCTGTTCGGCGGCGGCGCCCGCCAGTTCGGCATGGTGTTCGCGCTGATCGCGCTGGTGATCATCTTCCAGATCGCCACGGGCGGGAAGGTGCTCACGCCGACCAACGCGCAGAACATCATCAACGGCAACTCGTACGTGCTGATCCTGGCGATCGGCATGGTGCTGGTGATCATCGCCGGGCACATCGACCTGTCGGTCGGGTCGGTGGCCGCCGTGGTCGGCATCATCGTGGCGCTGGCGATCCGCGACTGGGGCATCCCCTGGTGGGCGGGCATCCTGCTCGGCCTGGCCGTCGGCGCGGTGATCGGCGCCTGGCAGGGGTTCTGGGTCGCCTACGTCGGCATCCCGGGCTTCATCACCACGCTCGCCGGGATGATGTTCTTCCGCGGCGCCAACCAGTACATCGGCAAGTCGAACACCGTCCCGGTCCCCGAGGAGATCCAGACGCTCGGCGCCGGCTACCTGCCCGAGTGGGGCCCGAACACCGGCCTGAACAACTGGACGCTGCTGCTCGGCATCCTCGCGATCGCGGGCGTCGTCTACGGCGAACTCCGCAAGCGCCGCTCCGCCCGCCGCCTCGGCGGCACCCCGGTCCCGCTGTGGGTGTCGATCACGCGGATGGTCGCCCTCGGCGCCGTCATCGCCTACGCCACCGTCCTGTTCGGCAGCGGCCGCGTCGGCACATCGTTCCCGGTCTCCGGCGTCATCCTCGGGGTCCTGGTCCTGGTGTACGGCTTCGTCTCGAGCCGCACGATCACCGGCCGGCACGTGTACGCGGTCGGCGGCAACAAGGTCGCGGCGGCGCTGTCCGGCGTCAACATCCGCCGCACCAACTTCTTCGTCATGATGAACATGTCCGTGCTGGCGGCGCTGGCCGGCATCGTCTTCATCGGCCGGTCGACCGCCTCCGGGCCGTTCGACGGCACCAACTGGGAGCTCGACGCGATCGCCGCGGTGTTCATCGGCGGCGCGGCGGTCTCCGGCGGCGTCGGCACCGTCGTCGGGTCGCTCATCGGCGGCCTTGTCATGGCCGTGCTGAACAACGGCCTGCAGCTCATGGGCGTCGGCTCTGACAGCACCCAGATGATCAAGGGCCTGGTGCTGCTCGCCGCGGTCGCCTTCGACGTCTACAACAAGGTCCAGGGCCGGCCCTCGATCGTCGGGCTGCTGATGAAGGGCGCGCGGCGGAGCCGACCCGAGGGCCCCGGCCCCGACGACAGCACCGCCGGGACCGGCGCGGTGCCGGTGTCGCAGAACGAGACGCTCGCGCGCAGCTGACGGCCGGCGCCTTCCCCCGACCCCACACCCGCACTCCATCGTGCCGACCCCCGGCACGACGCTCGACCGCACCCAACGACGGGTGCCCAACCAGGAAGAGTGACACCACCCATGAAGAAGCTGACTGCGGCGCTGGTCGCCGCCGGGGCCGCCGGAGCACTGCTCCTGTCCGGCTGCTCGTCCGAGCGTGGCGGGTCGTCCACCGAGGAGACCGCCGGGTCGTCCGAGAGCGGCGGCGGCTTCGCGGCCGACGCCACCATCGGCGTCGCCCTGCCGCAGAAGACGTCGGAGAACTGGGTGCTCGCCGAGCAGCTGTTCAAGGACGGGCTGACCGAGGCCGGGTACAACCCGATCGTGCAGTTCGCGAACAGCGGCGTCACCGAGCAGCAGAACCAGATCCAGGCCATGACCGAGCAGGGCGCCAGCGTGATCGTCGTGGGCGCGATCGACGGCTCGCAGCTGGGCTCCCAGCTCGAGGCGGCGGTCGACTCCGGCGCCCACGTCATCGCCTACGACCGCCTGGTGAAGAACACCGACGCCGTCGACATGTACGTGGCGTTCGACAACTACCAGGTCGGCGTCCTGCAGGGGCAGGCGCTGCTCGACGGCCTGGCCGAGCGCAAGGGCGAGGGCCCGTACAACATCGAGCTCATCGCCGGCTCCCCCGACGACGCCAACTCCACGCCGTTCTTCGAGGGTGCGATGAGCGTCCTGCAGCCGAAGATCGACGACGGCACCCTCGTGGTCGTCTCCGGCCAGACGTCGTTCGAGCAGGTCGCGACGCAGGGCTGGAAGGCCGAGAACGCGCAGAAGCGCATGGACACGATCCTCGCCGGCTCGTACGGCTCCGAGGAGCTCGACGGCGTCCTGTCGCCGAACGACACCCTCGGCCGCGCCGCGCTCACCTCCGTCGCGCAGGCGGGCAAGGAGACCCCGGTCGTCACCGGCCAGGACTCCGAGGTCGAGTCGGTGAAGTCGATCATGGCCGGCGAGCAGTACTCGACGATCTACAAGGACACCCGCGAGCTCGTGGCGCAGACGATCAAGGAGATCCAGGCGCTGCAGAAGGGCGAGGAGCCGGAGATCAACGACACCGAGTCGTACGACAACGGGGTCAAGGTCGTGCCGTCGTTCCTGCTGACGCCCGTGATCGTGACGAAGGAGAACGCGGCCGACGTGTACAAGGACGACGACACGCTGGCGCCGCTGACGCAGGGGTGACGGCGGTCGGCGCCCGGTAGGGCGGTCGAGGCGAGGGGCGGGCCCGTGGGTGGGTCCGCCCCTCGCGGCGTGCTCGGGAGGAGTGCGCCGCGGTCAGGTCCAGGGCGACGACGGTCGGGGCTCGCGCCGCGCGTCGGGCTCCGGCTCCAGCGCGAGCCGCAGCCGGGCGACACCCTCTGCCGCGCCGTCGACCGAGCGCCACGACGTGTCGGTGACCATGCGGCCCAGCATGTTGTCGAGGTGCTCGCGGTCCCGCCGACCGGCGGCGTGCACGGCGTCCTCCGAGCGGACCAGCGTGGCGAGCACCGCGAAGTCGTGGACGTGGCGAGCCGAGCCGGGATCCCCCGCGATGCGGATCGCCGCCGCCTTGCCGACGAGCGCGCCGAGCAGGCTCGGCCGGCGGATCGTGCCGCGGCGGCTGTCGACCAGCACGGGCACGCTGGCGGAACGGTCGACCGCCTGCTGCGCACCGTAGGTCTCGATCGTCTGCCGCCCCGTCACCGTCCTACGTGCCCTGCTCGACGGCCGGAGGCCCCGGGGGATCAGGACGTCCACACTTGCGGGTTCGCGGACCCACCGGTGTTCGTACCCCTGCCACGACGCGCCGTCGGGCCGGAAGCCCAGATCACGCAGGGCGCCCGTGAACCGCGCCAGCGCCCGGCTGTCGGCGCGCACGTCGATCGCCGCGTCGAGGTCGTCCGTCGGACGGGACGGCGCCCGACCGCGCTCCGCGCAGTGCAGGTGGACCATCTGACCGCCGACCATCGTCCACCCGGTGGGCATCCGCTCGTGCAGGTCCATGAGCGCGTGCCACGCCGCTCGCTGAGCCGGCGGCATCGGAGGCAGGACGATCATGGCGGCGGTCAGATGCCCAGTGCCTCGGCGACGATCGCGCTCGCACGCACGCGCTCGCGGGGGCCACCGTGCTCGGCGAGGTCGGCGGCCACCTGCAGGCGCAGGGCATGCGGTGGCACGTAGGCGGAGACGTGCAGCCACACGTCCGGTCGGCTGTCGACCGGGTCGACCAGGAGGTGGCGGCGGACGACGCGGGGCAAGTCGTCCTCGTGCACGTAGCCCTCGGCCTGCGCGCCGGCAGACAGCCCGGAGCGCGGGTCGCTCAGGCCCGACGGCAGCATCTCGTCGTCGGCCAGGACACCCGCCGGGTCCGTGCCCCGGTACGCCACCCGCCGAGCCCGTCCGGCGACGAGTGCCTGGAGCCGGGTCGCGGGGTCCGCGTCCTCCCGCAGTCGTTCGACGTGGGCACGGAGGCGCCGGCGCTCCCCCGGCGTCGCCCACGGGACGTCGAGGTCGTCGACGACGAGCATCAGTGCCCACGCCATCCGCACGCTCATGGGTCGGCCGCGCCGGTGCGTCAGCGCGGCGAGCTGCTGGGGGTCGTCGAGCACGTACTGGTGGCCGACCTTGGTGGCGCGGATCTTGCCGGTCCGGATGAGCGCGTCCACGCGCGACCGGCTCAGGCCGGTGGCCTCGGCGGCCTGGGCGACGGTGAGGCGTGAGCCGAGCGGCCGGGATGCCATGACACAACTATAGCAATCGTGCCTTATTTGAGATAGTTCGTGGCGTCGATGTGAGTCACTCGGCGCCGCTTTGGCACTCGCGCGCAGGTCCGCGGGCCCGGTTGCACGCATCCCCGGTCTCGTTACGTTCGAGGTGAGGGACGTGCGGAAGCGTCCCTCGCGGCTACCACCGATCGAGCAGCGGTCGGGCCGACCCGCTGGAGGACCACCGTGATCACGACCCCCACCCGCCGCCCGCGCACCCACGCCCGGACGTTCGCGCTCGCCCTCGCGGCCGGCGCCCTCGTCGTCGGGACGTCGGCGTGCACCGGCGGCACTGCGGAGGCCGAGGACACCACCGACACCGCGCCCGCGCCGGATCCGGTCACGACGACGTCCGACGCGGGGGCGGGCGACGACGCCACGGCGGGCGGCGATCTGCTGGTCGGCACCCACCAGGTCGACATCCAGACCTACGGCGGCGAGTGGGTCACCACGACCACCGAGGGCGGAGTCACCACCGTCGCCGACCCCGCCGAGGCCGGCGGCGTCCCGACCACGTGGGTGTTCGAGCCCACCGGCGAGACGTTCCAGGTCCGGACGACGGCCACCACCGACGGCCAGCCGTCCTGCCTGAGCCTGCCCGGCGACGACGTCATCACCGTGGCGCCGTGCGACCCGGCCGCGCCCGACCAGCAGCTCGACGTCGCGACGCTGGACCAGCCGGAGCAGGTGAACATCTCGTCGGCCGCGGGCGTCGTGGTGGCGGACCAGGAGGGCGGGCTCGCGCTCGACCCGGACCCGTCGAGCCCGGCGAGCGTGTTCACGCTGGTGGACCGGGGCGCGGCGGAAGGCTGAGGCGCCGGAGGTCCGCGTGCCCGCAGAACGTCAGGACCCAGTTGCGGGCCGCGATCTCCGGGACTCGCGCACCAGCGCGAGCCCGGCGTCCGACCCGAGTCGTGCCGCGACGACCGGTTCCTGGCATGCTCGGAGGAGTTCGACGAGCTCGGGCGCGTCCAGCGCGAACATGCCGGTCCGGATGGAGATGTCCCCGAGCGCCGCGCGGAGTCTCCGGTCGCGGCCGCGGCGGGCGTCGACGGTCACGGCGTGGCTGTCCCGGACGACGACGCGCACCACGGACGCGGGGCCGTCCGTGTCGCCGATCCAGCGCACGTCGGGCCACCTGACCCGGCTCGTCACATCGCGCTCTCGCACGACCAGCGCGGTCGGTGTCAGCCAGATCCCGGCCCGCAGTGCGCGGCGCAGCTGGCCGCCCACGGTGAGCGCCACCGGCACGACCAGCGCGATCAGCACCACGACGACGGCGACGTCCTCGCCGGCACCGGCGCCGACGCCGAGGCGCGCTGCGCCGAACACGAGCGCGACGAACGGCACGGTCGCGACCGCGGCGAACACAGCGCCGAGGACCGGGCGGGCCGGGTGCTCGTGCAGCACGGCCGCCGGCTCGCCGTCCAGCACGCGTGTCGCGATCTGCCCACGACCACCCGCCCCACCGCGCTCGCGGTCACGCAGAACCCGGCCGACGAGCAGCAGCAACCCGACCGCGGTGATCCACGTCCCGATGCCGAGAGCGGCGGTCTCCGCTCGGCCGACCACGACGATGACCGTGCCGAAGACGATCAGGCCTGTTTCGGTGGCGACCTCCCGGACCCGGGTCACCGGTTCCGCGCCACGATGTCCGGGCTCAGCGGGCACGCCGCGCACCCCTGCCTCGCCGCTCCCCGTCGTGATGGCCGAGCCCGAGCGCCACCCTGGTTCCTCCACGTCCGTACCCCGCCGTCGCTCCCGCGACCCGACCTGACCCGCAGGCTAGCCGAGCGCGTTCTTCCGGGTCCGGAGCGGTCCGGCCAGCACGTGGAGGAGCCTGCTGACAGCGGTACCCGACTGCCCGGTCGTGCCACTCGGCATCATCGGGCGGCACTGTGGACGTCGGGCCGGTGCCTCCGCCTCCCTACGATGACGACATGGCCGGGATCGAGAACGCCGCGCTGGCGGGCGCCGCGTGGGCGACGACGCTCGCGGCCGTGCTGATGGTGATCGTCGCGATCACCCGCCGCGGGACCGGCGGCGGGTTCCTCCCGGTGCTGGCACTTCTTCTCGCCGTCCTCCTGCTCGCACTCGTGATCGCAGCTGCGGTCGGCGTCCCCTGGACCGCGCTCGGGGTCATGGGTGTCGTCGCAGCGACGGTCGGTGCCGCTCTCGTCCTCACCGGACGACTCCCCGGGGCGACGGCGGCCTACGCCGTCCTGGTGATCGTCGGCATCGTCGCCGCGTGGGGGGCTGCCACCGGGCGACTCGCGTTCCCGGCGCCGCGGTAGGGTCCCGGCAGACGAACAGGGGGCGTGGAGTGCAGGTCGATACGACATACCTCAAGACGTGCGACGTGCGGCTGGGACAGATCGCCTCGGACGTCAACGGGGCGATGAGCTACAGCTCGTCCCACCTGTCCGGGTTCAGCCGGTGGGGTGACGGTCGACTCGCCGGCCTCGCCCTCGGTCAGCACGACACCTACCTCGAGGCCACCGAGACCAACCTCGCCGCGACGAAGCGTCTGCTCACCGCGGCGGCCGACGCTCTCAACACGATCGCCCAACGGTACGACGCGACCGACGACGACCAGTCCGTCGCCTTCCGGAACCTGTTCAAGGACCTGGACCCGAACGCCGCGACTCCGCCCATCACGGGGGCGACCGCACCGTCGGGGGGATCCGCGGCGCAGCCGTCGGAGGCGCTCTCCGCGCCGGAGGGCATGCCCGACCTCAACCCGGTGTTCCTGGCGATCCTCCAGTGGCCCGACTACCTGTCGTTCACGTGGTGGGCGCGGTGGCTGATCAACCAGGGCTTCCAGCTCGTGTGGCCCGGCATCGGTGGCGGCGACATCTTCCAGTGGCTCTGGTCCGAGGTCGGCGGCGACTGGGACCGGATCTACACCGCGGGCAGCGCGTTCGGCCAGATCGGTGACTACTTCTCCCGGCTCGGCGACGCCACCCGCGACGAGGCGATCGCGATGTTCCAGGGCTGGACACAGGGCGAGGCAGCCACCAAGGCGGGCGAGTTCTTCGCGGAGATCCTGGCGGCCTTCGAGGCCCAGTTGGCCCCCTACGGCGACCTGGAGCTGAAGTACCAGAAGGCCGCAGGCTCGTCCTACATGCTGTGCCAGGCCGCCTACTCCGGGCTGGACGCCCTGGGCGACCACGTCGTCGCGCTGGCTCTCGGCGTGGGCTCCGTCGGCGAGGCGATCGCCGCCGTCTTCAGCGGTGGCGCCACCGCACCGATGGCGATCGTGTCGGCCGTCGCCGCGTTCATCGCCGAGCTCTCCGCGATCTGGGGCTCCGCCGTGGCGGCCGTGATGGCGATCGGCGGACTCATGAACGGCCTGCAGGCGTCGTCGATGACCATCACCAGCGTCCCGATCCCGGAAGCATGATGACCGAGCTGCCCGACATCTCCCCCGTCCTCGACAAGGTCTTCGGCTCGGACTACCGCGCTGAGCTCCGCCGCACCCTGCTCGAGCGGGCTGCGGAGACCGACGACCCGGCCTACGCTGACCGCCTCCGCGAGGCTGCGGACGGCCGACGACCGCTGCGATCTCTGCTCGCCGACCCGGCTTTCCAGGCCGCCCTCCGGCTGGATCAGGTCGATCGCGACGAGGTCGAGTCCCGGACCCCGACCCCGGAGCAGCAGGACCAGCTCGCACGGCGGCTCGCCGAGCACCGCGAGCAGCACGGCACACCGGTGTTCCCACCCGTGGCGGAGCTCGCGACCTACGCCGCCGACGCCCAGGCCCGGGCGCAGCGCACGCGCGACGTGGTCGCCGCGGACGAGCTGACCGGCTGGCAGGGGTCGCAGCAGCGCATCGAGGAGAAGCGCGCCGCGGAGCAGGCGCGCGACGCGGACGAGCGCCCGGGGCGGGGGACCGACCGTGGCTGAACCGCTCGTCGTGCAGTTCCGCCCCGAGGCGCGGCGGGACTTCCAGCGGCGGGCTTCTCGCGATCCCCAGCGCCGCGGACGGGCGGCGATCGCCTTGGCGGCGTTGCTCGCGCTCCTCGTGCTCGTGCCCTGGGTCGCCGCCAACGCGGTGCGGGGCTTCGAGCCGCGCAGCCTCCTCCTGCTCGCCTTCCTCGTCGCCCCGGCCGCCCTCCTGGTCTGGGGCCGACGGAAGATCGAGGACCGCCCTGCCGTGCTGGGCTCGGTGGCGTTCGTCGTCACGGCCGACGAGATCCGGTTCGAGCCGCTGCCCTCGGCGAACTCGGCCCTGGTCGACGCCCCGGCGGAGGTGTGGCCGGTCGCCGGGACCACGGTCGAGGTCCGACCGTCCCGGGTCGTCGGCGACCGTCTGGTGCTGCGCCGCGCCGGAGTGCGGCGCCGGGTCTACCTCGCGGCGACGCTCGACGTGCCCGCCGAACGGATCACGTCGAGGCTCAGCGGCCGGTCACAGTGAGCGGCCTCACGAGTCGACCTCGCCACCGGTGACAGCCGCAGCCGACGCCGTCCGCCCCGCCCACCCGTGCCCGACGACGGTCACCCACGGCGTCGCCGCGAGCACCAGCAGGCACCACACCAGCGCCACCCCGGCGGCCGCCAGCGCCACGCTCGCCAGCACCACCCCCACCGACACCCCGACGAGCACCACGTGGAACCGGTCGTGCGCCCGGCTCAGCACGGCGAACAGCGCGTAGAACGTCCCGACGTACACGGCCACCGGCACCGCGACGGTCAGCGCCGTGCCCACGGCGGACAGCGTGCTCTCCCCGAGCAGGTAGTACGCCCCCGCGTGCAGCCCGCCGCCGATCGCGATGATCGCCCCGAACAGCACGATGTGCCCGTACCCCCACGAGAACGAGCGTCGGCGACGGGCGGCCAGCAGCTCGCCGCTCGGCATGACGTCGTACGCCCACCACAGCCCGAACGTGAGCGCGACGCCCGCCAGCCCGAGCAGCGCGGTCTCGACCGTCCAGCCCGACTCCTCGATGATCGCGGCCAGCGCGAACGTCGTGCCGGTCAGCCCCTCGCCGACGGCGATGATGACGACGAGGCCGTACCGCTCGGCGATGTGGTGCGGGTGCCACGGGGTGCCGCCGTGCACGCGCTCGGCGACGACCGGTCCGACGAGCTCCAGCACCACCAGCGGGACGACGAAGGCGAACGTCGTCGTGGTCGGCAGGTCGAGCAGCGCGAGCGTCACCCAGCCGGCCTGCGCCGCGAGCAGGGTGGTGATGAACACGGCGACGCTCGGTCGGCGGGCGGGGTCGGCGACCGCGGCGCGCGCCCACTGCAGCACCATCGGCACGCGCATGACGACGTACCCGAGCACCAGCACCCGGTTGTCCAGGTGCTCCCCCGCCGCGAGCGACTCGAACATCGGCGGCACACCCAGCGCCAGGATCAGCACGCCGACCATCTGCACCATCGTGGTGAGCCGGAACAGCCAGTCGTCGGTGTCGTACGCCGAGGCGAACCAGGTGAAGTTGATCCACGCCCAGGACACGGCGAACGTGGCGAAGGTGAACCCGACGATCGCCGGGCCGACGTGGCCGTCCGCGACCAGGACGGCGAGCTCCTCCGCCGTGCGGCCGAAGGCGATGACGAAGGTGAGGTCGAACAGCAGCTCGAGCGGGGTGGCGGCGCGGCGTTCCTCGCGGGGGTCGCGGCCGGTCATGCGGATGCGCAGCGGGGCGACCCGGGATCGCGTGATCGGTGCAGCTGGCCTCGTCACGCCTTGGATCGTGTCACGCCTGCGGGCGGCGCCGTGAGACCTCCAGCTCGGCCGACGTCGCACGGGCCGCGACGTCTCCACCGACCGGCGCCACCACGTCGAGCGCGGGGACCGCGGGACTGCGGCGCGCACAGCGGATATCGGCGCGGCGTCGCCCCTGACGTCGCGACGGACCCGATCCCGAGTCCGGCTAGGGGACCCGGAGGACCCGGACCGGGTCCCTGCTGGCCGCGGCGATGGCCGGGGCGACCGCCGCGGCCACGGCCACGAGCGTCGCGTCCACCACGAGCGCACCCGCGAACGTCCAGGAGTTCCGGAAGTCGTGGGCCGCCTGGTTCCACAGCTGAGCGGAGAGCGCGCCCACTGACGCGCCGAGGACCACGGGCACCACCACCTCGATCACGAACCCGGTGACGACGGCTGACCGGGACGCCCCGAGTGCGCGCCACCTGCCGACGTCACGTCGGCGACTTCCGACGACCATGATCGCGACGATGAGGATCAGCAGACCCGACGTCGCCAGGATGAGCGTCGTCGACCTGCGCGCCGCCGACCCGAGCTCTCCGCTGATCACCCGCTCGAGGTCGGCCGCCGCACTGGGCTTCTCGATGCGGATGAGATCGGGATCGCTCGCGACCACGCCGGCGCGCATCGCGTCCGCGAGGACGTCGATCTGGCCGATCGCCGGAGCGAGGCCGTACAGGTACCGGAGCTGCCGCTCGCCTTCCGCAGAGTCCGGCACGGCGAGCGCGACGTCGTTGAGACGGTCGAACGGGCCCTCGGCCCGGAACACCCCGACGACCGGGATGTCGACCCCGCCGGCGCTCAGCGCGCCGATCCCGTCCAGGAGCCCCGCGTCGCGCGCCGCGCGTTCACCCAGGACTGCTTCTCCTTCACGAGGCAGTCGTCCCGCAGCCGGCACGACCACGTCCTCGAACGCTCCGAACACCGCCCGCACCCCGACGGTCGCCCGGGCCAGCTCGTGGTCCACGTGGTGGTCGACAGCCTCCCCCAGCCCGATGAACCACTCCGCGGCATCGGTCCGGGAGAGGCTGTCGACGCTCGCCATCCGGATCCCGGCGGCGCCGTCGTGGTCGTAGGCGACCACGACCCGGGCACCTCGCTCGTCGAGCGAACCGATCACCGCGGCCTCGGTGGCGTACGAGTTGCCGGTCGTCAGGAGGACCGCGGCGGTGGCCAGTGCCGCGATGAGTGCGAGCGCCCCCGTGGTCAGGAGGTGCCGCCCCGTCGAGCGCAGCGCCTCGCCGACGAGGGCACGAGTGCGGATCACGCGGGATCCTCCGCGCGCGTGGTCAGGCCGACCGCGCCGTCGCACCTCTCGACGACCAGCGGATCGTGGGTCGCCACCACGACGGTCGCGCCCCGCGCCGCGTGGGCACGCAGAGCGTGGAGCACGACGTCCGCCGTCGAGCGGTCCAGGTTGCCGGTCGGTTCGTCCGCGAACACGACCTGCGGGTCGCCCAGGAGCGCACGGCACAACGCCACCCGCTGCGCCTGCCCACCGGACACCTCGCCCGGCCGATGACCACGGCGATGATCCACCCCGAAGCGCTCCAGGAGGTCGTTGGCCCGAGCGACGAGCGACCGGCGGGGAAGCCCCGAGAACAGGCCGCCCTCGAGCACGTTCGACAGCACCGTCTGCGCAGGGTCGAGCATGGCGTCCTGGAAGACGAACCCCGCTCGGGTCCCTCGGAGGAGGGCGCGTTCCGCGTCCGGGAGGTCGCCCACGGCCCGCCCGTCCCACTCGACGGTTCCCGCCGTCGGTCGCAGCATGAGCGCCAGCAGGTAGAGGAGCGTCGACTTCCCACTCCCTGAGGGTCCCGTCAACGCCGTCACCGATCCGGGAGCGAACGCGCCCGTCCAGTCGTCGATCGTCCGCTCCGCCCCGCGCCGGTACGCGAACTGGAGGCCACGCGCCGCGAGGTGCATCACGCACCGCCCCCGGGCCGGTCGTCGTGGACATGGTCCGCGACCAGCACCACCTCGTCACCGATCTGCAGGCCCTCGACCACCGCCATCCCGTCCGCCGATGCCAGGACGACGACGCGTACCTGGCGACCCGCGGTGAGCGTGACGACGTGGTCACCGGTCCCGGTACGACCGATCGCGGCGACGGGCACCACCGGGCCGACCGTCTCGGGGACGATCGTGAAGTCGGCCTGGAACACCGACGCGCCCCCGGACGCCGGCGGTGTCATGGTGTCGCACTCGGCTCCGCACACGGGACCGCCGTCCGCACCCGCGAGCGTGAGGACGAGCGTGGACTCGACCTGCTCCGCGGAACCGATCAGTCCGGCCCACGCGTGACCGGCACCGGAGACGGTCACAGGTCCGTCCGTGGGCACGACCGCCGCCTGGTCCGCCGCGAGAGTCACCGTGAACGAAGGGACCGACGCGGTCGCGCCGACCACTGCGACACCCGGACCGGTCAGATCTCCGGGCGAGGCACCTCCTGTCGACACCCGTACGGGGAGCCCGGGCGAGAAGATCACGTCTCCCGCCCGAACGAGGCCGTCGGGGTCGACTCCGAGCGAGCGCTGCCACCGCTTGACGGCCTGGCGGGTGGTCGCGTCGAACGTGGTCGAGGAGCGGGACGAGCGGAGGTGGCCGACACTCTGCAGGTACGCCCTGAGCTGGGCGACATCCGGTCCCTGGGACCCGAGCAGGAGGTCCCGGAACATGGGGACCTCTCCGTCGACGAGCACGACGGGCCGGAGGTCGACGGTGTAGAGGACGGTCCCAGAACCCACCAGCTCCCCGTGCGTCACGTCGACGGATGTCAGCACCCCCTCCGCCAGTCCGGCGGGGAGGTCGACGGCCGGCCACACGGCCGTCGCCGGGAACCGGAGCGACCGGCTGACCGATCCCTCGCCGACCGTGTACGAGGCAGGAGTGGGGTCGGGCGCCGGAGCACGAGGCGGGGCGACCGTCGCGCGCCCGGCCAGGACTCCCGCCACGAGGGTGATCGCGACAGCCGACGACCACAGGAGCGCCGTCACGCCCTTCCGGCGCCTCGGCGCTCCTGCGGTCGCCCTGGTCGTCGGGGTCACAGGCTGTCCATGCCCGGGTCCGGGCACCTGCGCTTGAGCTGGACCATGGCGTCTCCGTCGATCACGAGCTGGTCGTACGGTGTCCACGTCCCGCCCGAGTCCACGTAGGCGTCCCGGGACGGGACGTCGCGGACCACGTACCCCTCGTGCTCGAGGCACGCGACGACGTCGAGCTGCCGGTCGTGGAGCTCGCCGAGCTCCCCCGGCCCCGGCCGCCACCCGTCGAGGTCGCCCAGGGCATCAGCGGTGCACTGCCTCAGCGCCGACGCGAACGCGCTGACGTCGGTACCTTCCGGGGCGAGGAACTGCCCGTCTCCCTGCACGGTGAACACGTAGCCGGCGCTCTCGAGACACGAGGACTGCTTGGCGATCAGCTCGTCGTTCGCCTGCACCTGGGCCGCCATCCACCCCGGCGGGGAGTACGGCGCCGAGGCGGGCCCGGTTTCCGGCGATCCGACCGAGCAGCTCCCGAGGACCGTCGAGAGCGCAGCGAGGCCGATCGCCGTCGTCCAGCGGCGCACCCGCTCAGCCGCCGTGGCAGTAGCCGAACGAGGATGCCGTGTTGAGGATGCTCTGCGACTCCACGCTCCAGGCGCCGCCGCCCGAGGCCGTCCCGTTGATCCGGTAGGTCTTGTTCGTCCACGTACCCCAGTCGTACGCGAACGACGGGCCTCCGGGTGCTCGGCCGGCGACGTCTCGCTCGGCGCTGGCCTGCACGCCGCCCTTCTGGAAGATCTCGCACGAGACCGTTCCCGACTTCGACGCCGGCGCTGCCGAGGCCGGTCCCGCCGCCAGGCCGACGGCCATGACCGCCGCGAGCGCTGCACTGCTCACAATTCTGCGCATTGCACTTCCCCTGCTAGAGAAAGCCCCCCTGCTCGTGAGCAGGCCTCACGGCCTCCCAGGGCAGCCATCGTGGTGGTCCTGTTCGGGGCGAGGAAAGGGGGACGAGTCGGGGATATCTCACTTTTCTCCGCCGGGCGAGGCCTGCTATGGCGATTCGCTGCCCTACCCGAGATCCGCAGGGGTCGCGCTCCCGCCGAGCACCGGGTCCAGGTGGTGTCGTCCCAGATCTGACCCGCGAGCGCGGCACGTCGCCGACGTCCTCGTTCGACGCTCAACGGGTGCGTCCGCGACGCAGGTACGATCGGCGCGCACCGGCCGGCCACCGGACGGTTCCACGACCGCGCGGGCCACGAGGGTGCGGCCTGGTCGAGCCGCACGTCCACCACGACGAGGAGGCGCCCGATGGCACGCGTCCGGCTCGCCGACGTCGCCGAGCGCGTGGGCGTCAGCACCAAGACGGTGTCCAACGTCGTCAACGGCACCGGCTGGGTCAGCGCGCCGGTGCGCGAGCGGGTCCTCGCGGTCATCGCCGAGCTCGGCTACCGCCCGAACCTCGCCGCCCGGCAGCTGCGCAGCGGTCGGAGCGGGCTCATCGCCCTGTGCGTGCCGAGCCTGCGCGAGCCGTACTTCGCCGAGTTCGCCTCCGAGTTCGTGTCCGCCGCGGAGGCCCGCGGCGCGACGGTGCTGGTCACCCAGTCGAAGGGCACCCGCGACGTCGAGCTGTCGATGCTCGAGTCCGAGGACCTGCCCGCGATCGACGGCCTGGTGTTCAGCCCGCTGCGGCTCACCCGGGACGACATGGCAGCACGCCGGAGCACCGTCCCGCTCGTCCTCATCGGCGAGCACGGCGAGGGCCTGGCGTCGGACACCGTCCCGCACGTCGGCCCGGACAACGCCGCGGCGGCCGAGGCCGCGACGCGGCACCTGATCGAGCAGGGCCGGACGCGGATCGCAGCGGTCGGGTTCCAGCCCGGCGACGGGGGCTCGACCGGCCACGTGCGGTTCGAGGGCTACCGGCGCGCGCTCGCCGCCGCGGGGATCCCGCTGGACCCGGCGCTGCTGGTCGAGGTCGACGCGTACAACCGCGCCGAGGGGTCCGCCGCCGTCGAGCAGCTGCTGGCGGACGGCGTCGACTTCGACGGGGTGTTCTGCTTCAACGACTCGCTGGCGTTCGGGGCGCTGTACACGCTCGGGGTGCACCGGGTCCCGGTGCCGGAGAAGGTCGCGGTCGTCGGGTACGACAACATCGAGGAGGGCGGGTTCCTGGTCCCGCCGCTCACGACGATCGACCCCGGCCTGGCGACGTCGACCGGGCTGATCCTGGACCTGCTCGTCGGCGAGCGCCGCGGCGAGGGCGGCCACATCGGCACGCCGTTCCACCTCGTCGAGCGCTGACGTCCCACCCGCTCGTCTCGGGACGCACGAGGCTCAGTTCAACGATGGACTACAGTGGGCGTCGCCGCCGTAGTTCAACGCTGAACGCACCTCGACGAAGGGTCTCCCCCATGCACTCCGCCACCGTCGTCATCGACCCCGCCTTCACGGTCGCCCCGGTCCGCCGCGGCACCTTCGGCACGTTCGTCGAGCACCTGGGTCGGTGCGTCTACACGGGCATCTTCGAGCCCGGCCACCCCACCGCCGACGCCGACGGGTTCCGCGGCGACGTGCTCGCCCTCGCCCGCGAGATGGGCATCTCGACCGTGCGCTACCCGGGCGGCAACTTCGTGTCGGGATACAACTGGGAGGACGGCGTCGGGCCGGTCGAGGACCGCCCGGAGCGGCTCGACCTCGCGTGGCACTCGACCGAGACGAACGCCTTCGGGCTGCACGAGTTCATGGCCTGGACCAAGGCCGCCGGCGCCGAGCCGATGATGGCCGTCAACCTCGGCACCCGCGGGCTGCCCGAGGCGCTCGAGCTGCTGGAGTACGCGAACCAGCGCCGCGGCTCCGCCCGCGCCGAGCAGCGCCGCGCCAACGGTGCCGACGAGCCGTTCGGCATCTCGTTCTGGTGCCTCGGCAACGAGATGGACGGCCCCTGGCAGCTCGGCCACAAGACCGCCCGCGAGTACGGCCGCCTCGCCGCGGAGACCGGCCGCGGCATGCGGCAGATGTTCCCCGACCTGACGCTGGTCGCCTGCGGGTCGTCTGGCTCGGGCATGCCGACGTTCGGCACCTGGGAGCGCGAGGTGCTCGAGGAGTGCTACGACCAGGTCGACCTCATCTCGGCGCACGCGTACTACCACGAGCAGGACGGCGACCTCGGCTCGTTCCTCGCGTCGGCGCAGGACATGGACCACTTCGTGGCGACCGTCGCGGCGACGGCGGACGCGGTGGGCGCGGCGCGCAAGACCGACAAGCGGATCAACATCTCGTTCGACGAGTGGAACGTCTGGTACCACGAGAACGACGACAAGCTCCCCAAGGGCGAGGACTGGCCGATCGCCCCGCGGCTCGAGGAGGACGTCTACACCGTCGCCGACGCGGTGGTCGTCGGGAACCTGCTCATCTCGCTGCTGCGGAACTCGGACCGGGTGCACTCCGCGAGCCAGGCGCAGCTCGTCAACGCGCTCGCGCCGATCATGACCGAGCCGGGCGGCCCGGCCTGGCGGCAGACGACGTTCCACCCGTTCGCGCTGACCTCGAAGTACGCGCGGGGTGAGGTGCTGCGGGTGGCCGTGGACGCGCCGACGTACGCCAACGCGCGGTTCGGGGAGTCGGCGCTGGTGGACGCGGTGGCGACGTACGACGCGTCGACCGGGGACGTGGCGCTGTTCGCGGTGAACCGGGCCATCGACGCGCCGACCACGCTGCGGGTCGACCTGCGGGGCGTCGGGGCGGTCGAGGTCGTGGAGGCGCTGACCTACGCGCACGACGACGTCCACTGGCGCGCGACGAAGGAGGACGCAGAGACGGTCCTGCCGCAGCCGAACGCGAGCGCCGCCCTCGGCGAGGACGGCGTGCTGACCGTCGAGCTGCCGGCGGTGTCCTGGTCGGTCCTGCGCCTGCGCGGCGCGGGCGCCTGACGGCCGCCTCGGCTCTCCCGCCGACGGTTTCCGGCCCGGCCCACGCCGATCTCGTGCGGCCGGGCCGGAAACCGTAGGAGACCGCGCGACCCCGCGGCTAGCCTGGCGCGATGCTGCCCGCGGACTGGATCGAGCACCGGCGCGCCGACGACCGCGAGCTGCTGGGCTGGATCCGCCCGGCGGGCGAGGAGTTCGTCGCGGTCGACCGGCTCGGGCGCGACGTCACCGGCACCGGCGACTGGCTCGCCGCCGAGGCGGCCCTCGACGAGCGCGGCCTGCGGTGGCTCGCCGAGCGGTGGTCGCTGACCCTCGACGACGGCACCGAGCAGCGCGTGCGGTTCGCGGAGGTCAGCCCGGAGCAGGTGGTGGTCGTCGCGGAGCAGTGGGGCGCCGTGCTCCCGGGAGCGCCGACCTGGACGCTGCCGTTCCCGGCGCCGGACACGCTGCGCCCGTTCGAGGGCGACGCGCACGTGTACGACGCCTGACCTCGCGGGCGCAGCGCCCCGTCGGCCCGTCAGGCGCGGCCGGTGGCCCCGCCCCGCTTCGTGACCCGGCCCAGCAGCTCCTTGGCCTTGCGCTGGTTCTCGGGCTTGGACATCTCCCGGATCGCGACCTGCGCCGCCTTGGCCACGACCGCGCTCTTCAGCAGCTTGCCGACGTATCCCATGTCGTGCCTCCGATCGTTCGAGGAGCGGCGACCGTAACCCGCCCCGCGCCCGAGCGCCCGGCGAGCAGCCCGCACC
>NZ_JAKRMS010000180.1 GCF_022346185.1 Cellulomonas sp. ACRRI
GCCCCGCCCGCACCAGCAGCAGCCCCGCGGCCAGCGACCCGAGCCCGCCGAGGGCCATGTCGCCGATCGTGTCCCGGTAGGCGACGTGGATCGACGCGTCGATGTACGTGTTCCCGAGGTACTCGCCCACCTCCCACAGGACGCTGAGCCCGAGCCCGAGCGCGGTGGTCACGCCGACCGAACCCACCCGCACCCGCGCCGCGGCGGGCACCACCGGGTCGACGACCGCGCCGGTGACCCGCGCGACGACGAGGTGGCCGACGGCCGCGACGAGCCCCGTGACGACGAGGTGCATGACGACGTCGAGCCACGAGATCCGCTGGTAGAGGTCGAGCGCGCCGGCCCACCCGGCGGCCAGCAGCCCGACCCCGTAGGCGGCGTCGAGCCGCGGGTCGACCCGGGCGGTCAGCGGCACGACCAGGCCGGCGAGCACGAGCAGCAGCAGCACCGCGTCCACCGGCCCCAGCGCGACGACGGCGGCGACGACGCTCGCCAGGCCCAGGAGGCGGACGACGCCCCCGGGGCCGCGCACCAGCAGCGCGGTCGCGTCCCGCGCCGTCACGCGGTCGCGTCGGCCGCCGTGCCCTCGCGGCCCTCCGGCTCCGCCGGGCCCGACGCGGACGTCGGCGGCGAGCCGAGCCGGGACGCCATGTGCCCGCCCAGGTAGCCGCTCGCACCGAGCACCCCGCCGGCACCCAGCGCCACCGCGACACCGAGGCCGCGGCGGCCGCGGCGGCGCAGCAGCCAGGACGTCCCGTACAGCCCGAGCGCGACGTTGTTCAGGAACCCGTGCACGGTCCCGACCCGCAGGGTCCTGCGGTCGGAGACGGCCCAGTCCGCCAGGCCGGTGACGGCGGCCGGCACCGCCGACAGGATGCCGAGGCCGAGCAGCCGGTCGGCGGCCCGGCGTCGGCCGTCCCCGCCGCCGGGGGTCAGGTCGAGCACCGTCGCGCTCGCCCAGAACCCGATGGGCGCGTCGGTGAGCAGCGGGTGCGCCGCGTGCCCGAGCGGGCGGCCGTGCAGCAGCGCCGCCAGCCGCGGGCTGGTCCGCAGCGCCTTCAGGACGACCGGCTGGACCCGGTCCACCGCCTCGTCCAGGGCGGTGGCGCGCTCCAGGCGCCGGGTCGCGGTCAGCAGGGGGCTCTCGTCGGGCTGCACGGTGGTCTCCTCGTCGGCCGGGGGCGGGGCTCCTGGGGTCGAGCATCGCCCCGCCGGGTCCACCCCGCACGGCGGGAGCGCCCCGGGTGCGAGCCGACCAGCCCCGACGCATGCTGGAGGTCGCGTCCAGCGTCGGCGCCGCCCGCGCACCCCGGCCGCCGCGGCACGACCGCCGCCCCCGGGCCCGCGCCCCACCGGAGGACCCGCCATGACCGCTTCCACTCCCGCCGCCCGCTCGGCCGGCACCACGGCCCGGCAGCCGCACCAGTACCTGGCCCTCGTCATCGGGATCGTGTACCTGGTGGTCGGCCTCGCCGGGTTCCTGGTCACCGGCTTCGACGACTTCACCGCGCACGACCACTCGCAGACGCTGCTCGGGTTCGCGATCAACCCGCTGCACAACATCGTGCACATCGTGATCGGCCTGCTCGGCATCGCCCTGTGGTCCACCGCCAGCCGGGCCCGCACCTACGGCTGGCTGCTGTTCGTGGGCTACGGCGCGACGTTCGTCTACGGCCTGGTGGTGGCGGACAACCCCGACGCGAACATCCTCAACATCAACGGCGCGGACAACGGCCTGCACCTGGTCTCCGCCCTCGCGGGCCTGGCGATCGCCCTGTGGCCGCGCCGCGACCGCGACCGCACGACGACGGCGCGCGCCTGAGCCGCCGGCCCGGGGACCCGCGCCCCGCCGGGGCCGCGCCGGCGGCCGACGCCGCCGGCGCGGTGCTCCGCGCGCTCGTCGGTGCGGTCGACCGCGTCCGGCCGTCCCCGCGGCCGCTGCACCCGCGCGGCGTCGTCCGGCGCGGCACCCTGCTCGTGGACGACGCCGGGGCGCCGGGCGCGCGCGAGCTCGGCGCGCCGCTCGTCGTCCCGGCGGTGGCACGGGTGTCCCGCGCCGCGGGACTGCCCGCACCGCTGCCGGACGTGTTCGGCGTGGCCGTGCGGTGGGAGGTCGGCGGCCGGACCCACGACCTCCTGCTGTCCGGGACCGGCCTCGGCCGCCTCTCCCGGTTCGTCCTGGTGCCGCGGACCCGGCCGCTCGCCGGTCCGCACGGGACGCTGATGCCGTTCCTGGACGCGCGGGGGCGCCCGCTGCTCGTCGCCGCGGTGCCGTCGCCCGGTGCCCCGCGCGGCGGAGGCGTGGACCTGGTGCTGCTCTCGGCGCGCCCGGGCGGACCCTGGCACCGCCTCGGCCGGCTGGTGTGCCCCGCGCGGCCGGGCGACGGCGACGACCCGGACCTGCGGTTCGACCCGGTGCTGCACGTGCCCGGCGACCTCCGGGTCCCGGGCTGGGCCGCCCGGCTCCGCCTGCCGTCGTACCGCCGCGCCCGCGCCTGACCGGGGCGGCGCCGGCCATTGTGCACCGATCGGTTCAGCGTTACTGTGAACCACATGGTTCAGCAACAGCGCCTGGACGAGGTGTTCGCCGCCCTGTCCGACGCGACCCGGCGCGACGTCCTCGTGCGCCTCGGCGACGGCCCGGCCACGATCGGGCAGCTCGCCGAGCCCTACGGCATCACCCTCACCGGCATGACGAAGCACGTGCGGGTGCTCGAGGACGCGGGCCTGGTCGTCACCGAGAAGGTCGGGCGCGCCCGGCAGTGCCGCCTCGGGGCGGAGCGGCTGGACGACGCGATGTCCTGGATCGGGTTCTACCAGCGGCTCTGGGAGCGTCGGCTGGACGGGCTCGAGGCCTTCTTCACCCTGCAGCGCGGCCGGGAGACCGGCGGCACCCACCCCGCGGAAGGACCTGTCACATGACCACCGAGACCAACAGCACCGACCTCGAGCTGCGCGCCCAGCGCGTCCTACCCGCCACGCCGGACGAGGTCTTCGACGCCTACACCGACGCCGAGAAGCAGCGGATCTGGTTCGCGATCCTCGACACCGAGCCGGGGATCGTCGAGATCGAGGTCGACCTGCGGGTCGGCGGGCAGCAGACCGCGGTCTGGGGCCCGAGCCGCGACGAGCTGTTCCGCGAGACGCAGACGTTCCTGGAGATCGACCGCCCGCACCGGCTGGTGACGGAGTCGGTCGGCAGCAGCCCGGACGGGGCGACGATGACCACGCGGGTGGTCGTCACGTTCGAGGCCGTCGACGGCGGGACGCTGATGAGCGTCGTGCAGAGCGGCTTCCCGACCCCGGAGGTGCGGGACTTCTTCGCCGAGCACGCCTGGGAGGGCGCGTTCGACCGGATCGGCGCGTACCTGGCGAGCGCCTGAGCCGGCGCGCGACGCCCGCCCCGGGGCCGGACTCAGGGGCGGGCGTCGCCCGCGCCGTACCGCAGCCCGTCGACGACCAGGTCGAGCAGCCCGCGCACGCGCTCGGCCCACCGGTCGGAGTCCGGCACGTTCCACACCCCGCCCATCGCGAGCATGACCTGCTCGCCGTCGACGTCGGGGCGCACCGAGCCGTCCGCGCGCCCGGCCGCGAGCAGCTCGTCGATCGCGGCGATGATCCCCGCCTTGGTGTCGGCGAACAGCGACGAGTCCGAGCCCACCGCCGTGCGCAGCGCCGCGCCCATGCCCCGCTTGGTGGCGGCGTACCGGACGAACCGGCCCATCCAGTCGCGCAGCGCCTCCACGGCCGGGCGGTCGTCGCCGAGCAGGGCCGGCGCGGCGTCGCACAGCGCGGTGACCTCCTGGCGGTAGGCCGCCTCCACCAGGGCGCTGCGCTCCGGGAAGTGCCGGTACAGCGTGCCGATGCCCACCCCGGCCTGCTGGGCGATGGACTCCAGCGGGGCGTCGCCGTCCTCGGCCAGCGCGGTGGCGGCGCACTCGAGCAGCCGGGCGCGGTTGCGTGCGGCGTCGGCGCGCAGCGGCCGCGCCGCGGTGCCGCCGGGTCGCTCGGCGCGGACGGACGGGGTGGTCACGGGAAGCGCTCCTCGGGCTAGGTCTTGCGATGCGGAGGATCCTCCGGTTAGAGTCGAACACGAAACGGAGGCTCCTCCGTTCCAGGGTACGCCGCCTCCGACGCCCGGTCACCTCCGCAGGTGGGACGGGCACCGTCGACGCCGGCCCGCGAACCCCGCACCACGACGACCCACCTCAGGAGGCCCCCATGGCCAGCACCTTCCACGGCGTGACCTTCGACGCCTACGACGCCCAGGCCGTCGCCCGGTTCTGGGGCGCCGCGCTGGGCCGGGACGTCGCCCCCGGCGCCAGCAGCGAGCACGCCGAGCTGCTCGACCACACCGGCGCGCCGCGCCTCGTCTTCGACCGCGTGCCGACCGGCGGCACCGTCCGCAACGCCCTGCACCTGGACCTGGTCACCACGGACCTGGAGGGCGAGTCCGAGCGCCTCGTCCGCCTCGGCGCCCGCCGGCTGGGCACGGTCGGCGGCACGGCCCGCTGGGTCAACCTCACCGACCCCGAGGGCAACGCCTTCGCCCTCCTCCCCGCCGCCTGACCCGGACGGCCGCACCGCCACCCGTCCGGGTGATGGTGCGGCCTCGGCGGGCGGAGATGTCCTGTTCGCCCTAGTTTTCGGCGTGCCGCCCCGATGGCGGCCGGACTTGCGCACCACCGATGCCGAGAACCAGACAGGGGACACGTCATGACCCAGCCCTACGGCCAGGACCCGCACCGCACGACCGCCTCGACCCCGCCGGCACAGGCACCCGCCGGACCCGCCGGCTACGGCGCGCCCGCGCCGGCCGGCACCGGCACCCCGGTGCTGTCGATCATCACGTTCGTGCTGTCGGCGATCGCGATCCTGTTCCTGCCGATCGTGTTCGGCCTCGCCGGCATCGTCACCGGCATCGTGGCCGTCGTGCGCAAGGAGCGCCTCGGCAAGATCGCGCTCATCGTCGCGGTCGTCGCCACCGTCATCGGCTTCGCGCTCGGCGCGCTCGTCATGAGCCAGATGTCCTGACGACCGTCCCGGGGCGCGTCCGCGAGCCGCTCACCAGCGGCCCCGCGGGCGTTCCGGATGCGGAGGGCGACCACCCGTGCCACGGTTCTCTCCGTCCGAACACGACGTTGGAGGTGCCAGATGGGATTCTTCGCTTTCCTGCTGCTGGGTCTGATCGCGGGGGCTATCGCGAAGGCGATCCTGCCGGGACGTCAGGCCGGTGGCTGGTTCGTGACGCTGCTGCTGGGCGTCATCGGCGCGCTGCTGGGCGGCTGGCTGGGCAGCGTGCTGTTCGACCGCCCGCTCGAGGACTTCTTCTCGATCCAGACGTGGCTCCTCGCGATCGCCGGCTCGATCATCGTGCTGCTGATCTACGGCGCGCTCACCGGCCGCAAGGGCGCTCGCGCCTGACGCACGGCCGGCCGTGACCCGGCCCGGCGACGGTGGGAGACCGTCGCCGGGCCGTGCCGGGCACCGGCCCCGGACGGTGGGAGACCGTCCTGGGGCGCCCGGCACGACGAGGGCCCGCACATCCGCACCAAGCGGCTGCGCGGGCCCTCGTCGTCTGTCGGGGCGGTGCCGGCCCTCAGCCCTGCGGGGCGAGGGTGAAGCCCGGCGCGCCGGTCGCCGACGGGTCGGCGTCCAGCGTGAGGTCGGCGAGCGCCGGCGACGTCTCCGGGGCGACGAACACGGTCGCGCCGTCCGAGTCGATGACATCGTCCCCGGGCACGGCCTCCGGGACGAGCGCGAGCTCGAACGAGCCGAGCTGCTGCTGGGACTCCGCGATGCGCAGGCCGCCCGAGTCGGGGAGCCCCGCGCGGGTGGTGAGGTCGCGGACGGCGGTGCTGGCGTTCTCGGTCAGGGTGAGCACGAGTGCTCCTCTCGTGGCCGGTGGCGGTCGCGGCACCGGGGCGCCGCGACCATCGGACCCTTCCACCGTCGGCGGGTCCGCGGCGGGACGCAACCGCGGGTCCGCTGGGCGAGACCGGCGCTGTCCGCTGCGCGGAGCGCGCTGGACACCCGCGCGCCGACCCCGCACCCTCCTCCCCCTGCGC
>NZ_JAKRMS010000181.1 GCF_022346185.1 Cellulomonas sp. ACRRI
GGGTCGTCAGGCGCGCCAGGTCCTCGGGCACCGCGCGCCCGGCGGCCCGGCGCTCGGCGGCGAGGTCGCGGGCCATGCGGGCCAGCTCGGCGTCGGCGCGGTCGTCGAGCCCGGCGACCGCGTCGAGGCTCGTGCCCTGGAAGACGAGCTTGACCACCGCGTGCCGCCAGGTGTGCTGGTCGAGGTGCGCCGCGGCGAACGGCCCGACGGCGGCGGCGACGAGCGAGGTGTCGTTGGCCCGCAGCGCGTCGGCGGCGAGGTCGCGGCCGAGGGCGACGACGGGCCCCGGGAGGGCGTCCGGCGTCGACACCGCGAGCGCGTCCAGCCCGCGGAGCACACCGCGCCGCTCGGCGGTGTCGCCGTCGCGGTACAGGTCGGCGAGGTGCGCGGCGAGCCGGTCGGCGGCACCGCGGTGCGCCTCGGCGAGGGCGAGCACCACGGCGGCGCGGGCGGCGTCGTCGACGGTCCCGTGCACGACGCCGGCCGGGTCGGTCGCAGGGCGCAGCGGGGTCCGGCCGACCCGGCGGCCGGCGAGCGGGAACGCCCGGTCGGCGCTCCGGGGGGCGCGACGGACCTCGGCGAGGACGTCGGCGAGCCAGCCGGCGTGCGGGGCGCGCGCGGCGGCGACGACCGCGGTGACCGGGGGCGGGGCGGCCGCGGCCGCGGGGTCGTGCGCGGTCGGGCTCCCGGCGGGCGGGGCGGATCCGGCCGCCCGGGCGGTGGCGGCGGTCGGTGCGGCGGGGTCGGACGACGTCGTCGGCGTCACGGTGTCACTCCCTCTCAGCGAGCGGGTCCGGGCACGGGTGCGGGGTCGGGTGCGGGGTCGCGGGCGCCGAGGTGCGTCCACGCCCGGCGGATCGCGGCGGCCGCGGCGGCGACCTGCCGGGGCGCGTCCCACGAGTGCCGGGGCAGCTCGACGGAGACCACCCCGGTGTACCCGGCGGGTCCCGCGGCGGCGTCGGCGAGCGCCGCCACCGCACCGGCCAGGTCGAGGTCGCCCTCGCCGAACGGCCGGTGGTCGTGGTGCGTGCGCGGCATGTCGTCGATCTGCACGTGCGCGAGGTGCGACCCGGCGGCGGCGAGCGCGCCGGCCACGCCGCCGGGCTCGACGACGAGGCAGTGCCCGATGTCGACGGTGAGGCCGAGCGCGTCCGGCTCGCCGAGGTCGGCGCGGAGCCGCAGCGCGTCCGCGACCGTCTCGACGTGCATGCCGGGCTCCGGCTCGAGCGCGAGCCTGACGCCGTGCTCGGCGGCGTGCCGGACGAGGCCGGGCAGCCGCTCGCGGAGCCGCTCGTCGGCGACGGGCCCGGGCACGTCCCGGGCGCGCACGCCCGAGAAGAGCTGCACCACGGGGGCGCCGAGCGCCGCGGCGACCTCCACGGACCGGCGCAGGTAGGCCAGCCGCGGCGCGGCGTCGGCGTCGACGAGGGCCGGGGCGTGCTTGCGGCGGGGGTCGAGCAGGTAGCGGGCGCCGGTCTCGACCACGACGCGCAGGCCGCGGCCGTCCCGCGCGCGGGTGAGCCGGTCCCGGAGCGCGGCGAGGTCGGCGGCCGGCGCCCCGGGGTCGAGGTGCGGGAAGCCGAGGGTGAGGGCCACGGCGTCGTAGCCCTGCTCCTCGAGCAGGTCGAGCGCGGCGGCGAGCGGGTGGTCCCCCAGGCCGTTGCTGCCGTAGCCCAGGGCGAAGGGCAGGTCGGGCGTGCCGGGCCGGTCGGCGAGGTCGCTCACGTCTCGCTCACCGCCCGCGGCCCGGTCGCGCGGCGCAGCAGCGCACCCGCCGCCGCGACACCGCCGAGCGCCAGGGCGACGCCGGGTCGGCCGGCGCGGGCCGCCCAGGCGGCCTGGAGCGGGACCATCGCCCGGATGCCCGCGCCGGTCGCGGCCCGGGCGGCGCCGGCGGTCGGGGTCCGCGCGGCCCGGCCCTGCGCCGGCAGGCACTGCGCCAGGGTGGCGGCGACGGCCGTCGCGGTCGCCACGCGCGCGGGGACCGCTCGGGGGGCCGGGGGCAGGAGGGCGGCGCCCGCGACGGCGGCCGAGCCCGCGAGGACCGCGGCCGCGACCCGCCCGGTGGTGCCGTGCACCTCGCCGCGGGACAGCACGGTCACGCCGGCGGTGTGCGCGGCCAGCGCGGCGGCGGCCGGGGCCGCGGCGCGCAGGTGCCCGACGCCCGCGCCCAGCAGCACGTCGATCCCCCGGCACGCCGCCATCGCGACCGGGCCCGCGACGGTGTCCTTGAGCCGCGCGTCGTACAGCCACACGCACGCGGCGAGCGGGGCCGCGACGGCGAGCGCGCGCCGCCCGCCGCCCGCCGCGGCCAGCGCGAGCCCGGTGGCGCCGAGCCCCGCGGCGACGCCGAGCGCGTGCCGCGCGCCGACCCGGCCGGACGGGACGGGGCGCTCGGGGCGCTCGACGGCGTCCACCTCGCGGTCCGCCCAGTCGTTGAGCGCCATGCCGCCGGCGTACAGGCAGGCGGACGCGAGCGGGAGCAGCGCGCGGCGCCCGGCGAGCGGGAGCCCGGCGGCCGACGCCCCGGCGAGGGTGTCGCCGAGCACGGTGAGCACCGCGGGCGCGCGGACGAGCTCCAGGTGGTCGAGCACCGGGCGGCGCGGCGGACGCGGTGCGCCGACACCGCGGGAGGTCGCCGGCGGGGCCGTTCTCGGCGGCGCGGAACCGGCGAGCCCGCGCGTCCCGGGCGTCACCGCCGTCACGCGGCCAGCCCCCGGGCCCAGCGCAGGAGGTCGTCCGCCTGGTCCGCCGCCGCGTGCCGGTCCGAACCCCACGGGTCCTTGAAGAAGAACCCGAGCTCGGGCACCACGCCCGCGACCCCGCCCGCGTGCGCCAGCGCCAGCAGCCGCGCCAGGTCGAGGACCATCGGCGCCGCGAGCATGGAGTCGTACGCGGACCAGGTGGTCTGCAGGGTGATCCGCGACCCGAGGAACCCCTCGGCGTGCACGTGGTCCCACGCGACCTTCACGTCCCCGAGGTCGGGGACGTGGTCGATGTGCAGCGGCGTCACGTCGGACCCCGTGAGGTCGCGCAGCCCGCGGGTCTTGGACGCCAGCTTGGACCGCACGGCCTCGGGGTCCGCGAGGGTGGCGCCGTCGCCGCCGCCCAGCAGGTTGGTGCCCGCCCAGGACAGCACCCGCAGCCCCCGGTCGGCGAACGCCGGCGCGAGCACCGTGCGCAGCCAGGTCTGCCCGGTCTTGCCGTCCTGCCCGGCGACCGGGACGCCCGCCGCGGCGGCGAGCGCCTGCAGCGCGGGCAGCCCCATGCCGGCGGACGGCGTGAACCCGGCGTACGCGGCGCCGGCGAGCACGGCGGCGTACGCGGCCACGGAGGACGGCGGCAGCACGACCCGCCCGGGCTCGCGCACGGCGGCGACCAGCGCGTCCCGGTCGTCGTGCGCCGGCGTCGGGTGCGCGGGCGGCTCGGTGGACGACACGTCGACGACCACGACCCGCGCCAGGTCGTGCCGCGTGGCGAACGCCGTGATGTCCTCGGCGAGCCGCTCGGCGACCTGCATCTGCGAGCCCCCGGGCACGAGCGGGCCGCGGTGGCCGGGGCGGACCTCGGTGTCGGCGGCATCGAGGGCGGGCGCCGCGGCGGCGAGCAGCGGCGCCGGGATCATCCCGGCGTCCACCAGCGCCTCGGCCCGCTTGGTGAGCGAGACGTCGCTGACGTCGTGGCCCCCGAGGACGAGGTCGCCCCAGTCCGGCAGCGGCAGGCCCGCGAAGGCGGGCGACGCGGTCACGCACCCCGCCGCCCCGGCGTGCCCGCCGGTCAGCGCCGCGAGCCCGAGGGCCGCGGTGGTGCCCACGGACCCGCGCGCGCCGACGAGCCACAGCCCGGTGCGCGCGCGGGCGTCCGCCGTCACGCCCGGTCCTTCGTGGAGAACGCCGCGTCGAAGGCAGCCTCCGGGGCGTCGAACGCCAGGCGCTTCACGAACGCCAGCGCCTCCGGGGCGCCGAGCAGCCGGTCCATGCCGGCGTCCTCCCACTCGACGGAGATCGGGCCGGTGTAGCCGATGGTGTTCAGGACCCGGAACGCGTCCTCCCACGGCACGTCGCCGTGGCCGGTCGAGATGAAGTCCCAGCCGCGCCGCGGGTCGGCCCACGGCAGGTGCGAGCCGAGCCGGCCGTTGCGGCCGTTGCCCATCCGCTTCTTCGTGTCCTTGCAGTCGACGTGGTAGATCCGGTCGCGGAAGTCCCAGAGGAACGCCACCGGGTCGAGGTCCTGCCAGACCATGTGGCTCGGGTCCCAGTTCAGGCCGAACGCCTCGCGGTGCCCGATCGCCTCCAGGGTCCGGACCGTCGTCCAGTAGTCGTAGGCGATCTCGCTCGGGTGCACCTCGTGCGCGAACCGCACGCCGACCTCGTCGAACACGTCGAGGATCGGGTTCCACCGGTCCGCGAAGTCCTGGTAGCCCGCCTCGATCACCGCGGCCGGCACCGGCGGGAACATCGCCACGTACTTCCAGATCGACGACCCGGTGAAGCCGACGACGGTGTCGACGCCGAGCTTCGCCGCGATCCGGGCCGTGTGCCGCATCTCCTCCGCGGCGCGCTGCCGCACGCCCTCGGGGTCGCCGTCGCCCCACACCCGGGCGGAGAGCATGTCCTCGTGCCGCAGGTCGATCGGGTCGTCGCAGACGGCCTGGCCCTTGAGGTGGTTGGAGATCGCCCAGACCTTGAGGCCGTAGCGGTCCAGGATCTCGAGCCGGGAGGCGACGTAGGCCTCGTCGTCCCAGCGCCAGGGGTCGAGGTGGTCCCCCCAGCAGGCGATCTCGAGCCCGTCGTAGCCCCACTCGGACGCGAGCCGGGCCACCTCCTCGAAGGGCAGGTCGGCCCACTGGCCGGTGAACAGGGTGATGGGGCGGGTCATGTCGGTCTCCTCGTCGAGAGCGGAACATCGATGCTGCGGGTCGCCGGCGCGCGGCGTCCAGGGGTGCGGGCGGCTCAGGTCATGTCGTGGCCCCCTGGCGGGCGAGGGCCTCGGCGACGGCCGCGTCCACCGCGCGCTGGTGCCGGACCCTGCGGCGTCGGCCGGCGGCGACGCGGAGGGCCACCAGCGCGCCGACGAGCGCCAGGGCGCCGACCAGGGCCCACGGGACCGCCCACGCCGCCGCGGACGCGGTGACGCCGGGGACGGCGGGTGCGTCGTCGGTGGCGGCGGCGCCCGGGAGCGCGACGACCTCGCCGCCGAGCGCGAGGGTGGCGGTGGTGCGGACCAGCGGCCACACGCCGTCGACCCGCACGCTGCGCACCACGGAGGCGCCGGGGATGAGCTCGGGCACCTCGACGGATGCCGCGCGGGCGCCGCCCAGGCCGAACAGGCCGGCGACGCGCACCTGCTCGGTGGGCGCGACGCGGGCGTTGCCCGTGTTCGTCAGGGTGAAGGTCACGGTCGCGGCGCCGGGGGCGACGGGGTTGTTGCCGGCGTCGTAGTCGACGCGCAGGTCGGTGACCGCCAGCGCCGGCGCCAGGTCGCCGGACACCCGCAGGTGCACGCGGGAGCCGAGCCGCCGGTCGACCGACACCCCTGCGGCGTTCTCCACGAGCAGGCTGGAGACGACGCCCGCGGCGTAGTCGCCGGGCTGGGCGTCCTCCGGGACCGTGACGGTGAACGGGACCTCGACGACGGCGCCGGGCTGCACGGCGATCTCGGGGGTCTCCACCCGCATCCAGGCACCGAGCGCGGTGGACTCCTCCCCCGCCTCCAGCACGTCCAGCGTGCCGTCCGGGGTGAGGAAGCCGTCCGCGGCGTACACGTCGAGGGTCAGGGGGGCGTCGCCCTTGTTGGTCACGACGAGGGCGTCCGACAGCGTGCCGCCGGGCGGGAGGGTGTACGCGAAGTTGGGGCGCTCGGCACCGTGCACCGTGTCGGCGGGGCGCACGCCCCAGGTGACCTGGGTGCTCGCGGCGGCGGCCGGGCCGGCCGCGGCGGGGTC
>NZ_JAKRMS010000182.1 GCF_022346185.1 Cellulomonas sp. ACRRI
GGCCGGGACCGCGGGGGGCGTGTCGGAGGGCGCGGCTAGCGTGCGGCGCATGGTCCACCGGTCCCCCGTCCCGCCCCGCCCCGACCTCGCGGCGCCGCAGACCGGCCGGCCCGTGCAGGTGACGCTCGACGACATCGGCACGCCGCTGCACGACGTCACGTTCGTCGTCGTCGACCTCGAGACCACCGGGGCCGCGCCGGGAGCGTCCGCCATCACCGAGATCGGCGCGGTCAAGGTCCGGGGCGGCGAGGTGCTGGGCGAGTTCCAGACGCTCGTGGACCCGGGCGGACCGGTGCCCGCGCAGATCCAGGTGCTCACCGGGATCACCACCGCGATGGTGGTCGGGGCCCCGAGGATCGCCGAGGTGCTGCCGTCGTTCCTCGAGTTCGCCCGGGGCTCCGTCCTCGTCGCGCACAACGCGCCGTTCGACGTCGGCTTCCTCAAGGCCGCCGCCGCGGAGACCGGGCACGCGTGGCCGGGGTTCGCCGTCGTCGACACCGTCCGGCTCGCGCGCCGGGTCGTCACCCGGGACGAGGCGCCGAACCACAAGCTGAGCACGCTGGCCGGCCTGTTCCGCGCGACGACGACGCCGGAGCACCGCGCGCTCGCCGACGCCCGCGCCACCGTCGACGTGCTGCACGCCCTGCTCGGGCGGCTCGCGCCGCTCGGCATCACGCACCTGGAGGACCTGGCGACGGCCGCCGACGCCGTGCCGGCAGACGTGCGGCGCAAGCGCACGCTCGCCGACGGGCTCCCGGACCTGCCGGGTGTCTACCTGTTCCGCGGGCCGAAGGACGAGGTGCTGTACGTCGGGACGTCGACCTCGCTGCGCAAGCGCGTCCGCTCGTACTTCACCGCCGCGGAGAAGCGGTCCCGGATGCGGGAGATGGTCCGCATCGCCCAGGCCGTCACGCCCGTCGTGTGCGCGACGCCGCTGGAGGCGCAGGTCCGCGAGCTCCGGCTGATCGCCGAGCACAACCCCCGGTACAACCGCCGGTCGCGGTCCCCCGAGCGCATGCCCTGGGTCCGCCTGACCGCCGAGGCGTTCCCCCGGCTGTCGGTCGTCCGGGAGGTCCGGGACGACGCCACCCACATCGGGCCGTTCGCGTCGCGCGCCGCGGCGCAGTCCGCGGTCGAGGCCCTGCACGACGCGTTCGCGATCCGGCGGTGCACCGGGCGGCTGCCGCTGGTCCCGGCCCCGGGGGCCAGCGCGTGCCACCTCGCCGAGATCGGCCGCTGCCCCGCGCCGTGCGTCCGCCCGGAGGCGGCCGCCGAGTACGCCGCGACGGTCGACGAGGTCCGCCGCGCGATGCTGGCCGACCCCGCCGCCGTCGTCGGGGCCCACACCGCCCGGATCGACGCGCTCGTCGGCCGGGAGCGGTTCGAGGAGGCGGTGACGGTGCGCGACCGGCTCGCGGCGTTCCTGCGCGGCTCGGCGCGGTCCCAGCGCCTGGCGCCGCTCGCGGCGTGCGCGGAGCTCGTCGCGGCCCGGCGCACCGACTCGGGCGGCTGGGAGGTCGTGCTCGTCCGGCACGGACGGCTCGCCGGGACGGCGCTGGTGCCGCGCGGCAGCGACCCGATGCCCGCCGTCGAGTCGCTGCGCGTCACCGGCGAGCACGTCCCCGCGCCCGTGGTCCCCGCACCCGCGGGGCACCCGGAGGAGGCCGACCTCGTGCTCGCCTGGCTCGGGCGTCCGGGGGTGCGGATCGTCAGCGTGAGCGAGCCGTGGGCCTATCCCGTGCGCTCGGCGCAGGCGCGCACCGACCCGGCCGACGCCGTCGCGGCCCGGCGGGAGGCGGCCGCGGCGCTGGGCGAGGCCGTGGACGCGGTGGCTGAGGACGGCGCGGAGGGGGCCGCGACGCGGGGCTGGCAGGAGCGGGACGCCCGGTTCGCGGCCGAGGCCGCCGAGGCGGGCGCCGGCTTCGGGCTCGGCGGGTCGTCGGGGCTCGGCGGGTCGCCCGGTGTCGGCTCGGCGTCGGGGCTCGGCGGGTCGTCGGGGCTCGGCGGCGTGCCGGGGCTCTCGCGCGCGTCCGACCTGCGCGCCCCGGGGCGGACCCGGCACACGACGCACGGGCCCGAGGACCCCGCCGCGGGGGCCGTCGGCGCGGCATGATGGCCTCATGCTGACCGCCATCGTGCACATCGACACCGACGCCGACCGCATCCCCGAGGCCGCCGCCGCCATCGCCAACATCCCGGGCGTGAGCGAGGTGTACTCCGTCACCGGCGGCGTCGACCTGATCGCCATGGTGCGCGTCCGCGAGCACGAGGAGCTGGCCGACATCATCGCGGACAAGGTCAGCAAGGTGGACGGCGTCGTGCGCACGCAGACGTTCATCGCGTTCCGCACCTACTCGCAGCACGACCTCGAGCAGGCCTTCGCCCTCGGCATCGAGGACTGACCGCGCGGCGCCCGCGCCCCGGCCCGGACGCCGGGGGGGTGGTCGACGGGTCGAGCGAGCAGCCGGCGGGTGCTCGCTCGACGCGTCCGTTGCCCCGTCGGCGACAGACGGCACCGGGGACGCGGCGGCCGGCGGCCGAGCCCGGCGGAGCGCGCGGGCCGTCACGCCCCGGCCAGGGCCTCCGCGACCAGCGCCAGGCCCTCGCGCTCGAACGCCTCGTCCCCGACCTGGTGCGCCCACGCCGCCGTGGCCACCGCCTCCCGCACCCGCGTCCGCGCCCAGGAGCCGGGGTCGCGCGGATCGCCGCCGTACCCGTCGAGGAACGCCGCCTCCAGCGCGGGGTCGCGCCGGAAGTCCCGCGCCGCGAGCCGCGCCAGGTCGGTCGCGGCGGGCCGCAGGTCGGCGCGGCCCAGGTCGATCGCGCGGACCTCGCCGTCGTGCACGAGCCAGTTCCGCGGCTGCCAGTCGCCGTGCGTCGGGACCAGCACCGCGGGCGGCTCCGGCCAGCCGTCCGCCATCGCCGAAAGCCGGGCGGCGTCCGCCGCGGGGATCCGGTGCGCGGAGCCGAGCCAGCGCCGCATCCGCGCGTTCTCGCGCGCCTCGTACCCGTCGTCGAGCCGCGCCTCGACCGCGTGCAGCTGGGCGAGCAGCCGCCCGGCCTGGGCGTAGACCTCCGGATCGTCGGCCGCGGGGTCGTCCAGCACGAGCCGGCCGGGCAGCCACCGGGTCACCAGCACGCGGGCGTCCGCGTCGTGGTGCAGCAGCGCCGGCGCCCTGCCCGCACGCACCCAGGGCGCGAGCCAGGACAGGTGCGCCCGGATCTCCCGCGCGATGTGGTGGTCGGACGGCCCGCCCGCCTTGACGACGCACAGCCCGCCGTCGGCGGCCCGCACCCGCAAGACCGTGGTCGCGATCAGGCCCCACCCGAGGTGCGCCTCGACGACGGCCCCCGGGAGCCAGCCCTCGACGAGCGAACGCTGCCGCGCGTCGAGCGCGTCGAACCCCGAGGTCATGCCCGCACGCTATCGCCCGCCCCGCTCCGGTCGGCCCGTGACCCCCTGCGTCCCGCGTCCGCTCACCGAGGGGGTACTCGACACGTCGAGAGGGCATCCGGCGGATGCACTCTCGACGTGTCGGTTGCCCACTCGGCGCGGTCAGCGGTCTGCGGTCAGCGGGGGCTTCAGGCCGAGGCCGCGCGCCAGCGCTCCAGGACGGCCGCCGCCGCGCCCGAGTCCACGGCCGCCGCCGCGTGCGACAGCCCCGCGCGCAGCCGCGCGACGAGGTCGCCCCCGTCCGCGCCGGTCCCCGGCAGGCTGCCGTCGGCGACCAGCGCCGCCGCGGCGTTGAGCAGCACCGTCTCCCGCGACGCCACGCGCTCCCCGGCCAGCACGTCCCGGGCCACGCCGGCGTTGAACGCCGCGTCCGCGCCCCGCAGGTCCGCGACCGTCACCGGCGCGAGCCCGAGCTCGGCCACGGGGTCGAGGACGTGCTCGGCGACCGCGCCGCCGGTCACGTGCCACACGTGCGACGTCCCGGTGGGCGCGAGCTCGTCCAGGCCGTCGTCGCCGCGGAACACCAGCGCCTCGGTCCCGCGCCGCGCGAGCACGCCCGCGACCAGGCCGGCCATCCGGGCGTCCGCGACGCCGATCGCCGCGGCGGCGGGCTGCGCCGGGTTGGTCAGGGGCCCGAGGAAGTTGAACACCGTCTTGATGCCGAGGTCCCGCCGCGCGACGGCCACGTGCCGCATCGCCGGGTGGAAGGTCAGGGCGAAGCAGAACGTGATGCCGACCTCGGTCGCGAGCTGCGCGACGCGCTCGGGGGTCTGGTCGAGCCGGATGCCGAGCGCCTCGAGGACGTCGGCCGACCCGGAGGAGGACGAGGCGGCGCGGTTGCCGTGCTTGACCACCCGCACGCCCGTGCCCGCGACGACGACGGACGCCATGGTCGACACGTTCACGGTGTGCGCGCGGTCGCCCCCGGTCCCCACGATGTCGACGGAGCGCCCCGGGACCGAGAACCGCAGGGCGTGCGCGAGCATCGTGTCGGCCAGCGCGGTCAGCTCCGCGACGGTCTCCCCCTTGGCCCGCAGGGCGGTGAGGAAGCCGGCGATGCGCGCGGGCGAGGCCGACCCGGACATGATCTCGTCCATCGCCCACGCGGTCTGGGCCTCGTCGAGGTCCCGGCCCTCGACGAGCGTGGTGAGCAGGTCGGACCAGGTGACCTGCTCGGTCATGCCGCGGGGGTCCGGGCGAGCAGGCCCACGACGGCGTCGTGCAGCTCGACCGGGTCGAGGGGCTGGGAGACGACCGCGTCGGCGTCGGACCAGGCGGCCAGCCAGGCGTCCTGCGGTCGGCCGGTGAGCACGAGCACGGGCGGGCAGCGGAACACCTCGTCCTTGACCTGGCGCGCGAGGGCCATGCCGCCGACCTTGGCGGCCTCGCCGTCGAGGACGAGCAGGTCGTAGGTCCCGGTCTCCGCCTGCTCCAGCGCCGCCTGCGGGGTGGCGACCTCGCTCCACCGGATGTCCGGCGCGCCGCGGCCCAGCCGGCGGCCGACGCCCAGGCGCACCTGCGCGCGCGTGTCGACGTCGTCGCTGTACAGCAGGATGCGCGGGCCCTCGGCGGGCGCGGCGGGAGTGGCGTCAGCGGCCATGGTGGTCCTTCGCTCGTGCGGGGGGACGTGTCGCGCGCGTCCCTGCCCTGCATCTTGGCACGACCACCGACACGCCGGTCGCGACGCTCCGACCTGCCCGCGAACACGCGGAACGAGGTGACGGTGTGACAGAAACCTCGGCGACGTGCGGGGACTAAGGACCCATGCACAGCGGTTTTCGGCCATACTGACACGCGTGACGACCGCAACGGCTGCCCCCGCCTCCGCTCCCCACGTGAGCGTCAACCGACCGAACCCCGTGTCGGTCGGGACGATCGTGTGGCTGGCCTCGGAGCTCATGTTCTTCGCGGGCCTGTTCGCGATGTACTTCACCCTCCGGGCGACGGTGCCGGAGGAGTGGGCGGTGCAGACCGAGAAGCTCAACGTCACGTTCGCGGCGGTCAACACGACGGTGCTGCTGCTGTCGTCGGTCACCTGCCAGATGGGCGTCTGGGCCGCCGAGCGGTTCCAGCCCGTGCGCTCCGGCTCGCTGCTGAACGTGCGCGGCTGGGGCATGAACGAGTGGATGACGCTCACCTACATCATGGGCGCCTTCTTCATCGGCGGGCAGGTCTTCGAGTACGCCGAGCTGGTCCACGAGGGCCTCACGATCTCGTCCAGCCCGTACGGCTCGGTCTTCTACCTGACCACCGGCTTCCACGGCCTGCACGTCGTCGGCGGCCTGATCGCCTTCCTGTTCCTGCTGGGCCGCTCCTTCACCGCCAAGCGGTTCGGCCACCACGAGGCGACCACCGCCATCGTGACCTCCTACTACTGGCACTTCGTCGACGTGGTGTGGATCGCGCTGTTCGCGACCATCTACCTCATCAAGTGACCAGCCCGCACCAGACGCCCCCCGCGCTCCCCCCGCACATCC
>NZ_JAKRMS010000183.1 GCF_022346185.1 Cellulomonas sp. ACRRI
GGCCACGCTCACCCCGGTGACCGAACCCGCCGCCCTGGTGACCCAACCCGCGACCAGCGTCGCGCACACCCAGCCAGCACCCGGCGCCACGCCGTCAGCGCCGACACCCAGGACCGGACCGATCGAGACCACGTCCACGACCCCGACGCCGCGCGCAGCACCTGCCACTCCGTCGCCGACCGAACCCCCGCACGCGCCCGACACCGCCTCGACCGATGACGTCCCACCCGCGCCCGCGCCCAGCAGTGCGCCCGCGCCCAGCAGCGCGCCCGCGCCCGCTGCCAGCACGGAGCCTGCACGCAGCACCGCGCCGCCCGAGCCCGCGCCGACCGTGCCGGACCCGACCGTGCCGGACTCGCCCGTGCCGGTCCCGGGCGTGCCGGCGACCGACCCCGCGACCGCCGCCGCGCGTCGCAGCTGCACCCGCTGCGCCGGGCGCCCCGGCGCCGAGGTCAACCTCACCATCGCCGCCTCCACCCTCCTGGGCCTGGACGACCACCCCGCCGACCTCGACGGGTACGGGCCCATCGACGCTGTGCGCGCCCGGGCCCTGGCCGACGGCGGGATCTGGCGGCGCATCATCACCGACCCCGACACCCACCAGGTCCTGGACGTCGGACGCCAGCGCTACCGACCACCCGCCGGGCTCGCCGCGTTCGTCCGGACCCGCGACACGACGTGTGTGGCACCCGGGTGCACCGTCCCGGCCCGCAACGCCGACCTCGACCACACCATCGAGTACCACCGAAGGCCCGGCGACCCACCGGACACACCGCTGGGCCGCACCGACGCCGACAACCTCGGACCCCTGTGCCACCGCCACCACCGCCTCAAGACCGACGGCGGGTTCCGGCTGCGCCAGATCCAACCGGGGCTGTTCGAGTGGATCACCCCAGCCGGGCACCGGTACCTCACCCGACCCGGCACCGGCCACAACCACGACGCCACCACCGACCCGTACGACGCACCCCCACCGTTCTAGACACCGACAACGGCCGAGGTTCCGTGGCCGCGACCCGCCTCGCGGCTTCGCCTGGCCTCGTGGGCTGCGTCCGGCCCTGGCCCCGGCCCACCCGCCAGGGCCGCCGTCCACGCGCGTTCGCCCGACAGCTCCCGTCGGGGCGGTCCGACCCCGGTCCGACGGGCGCCGCCGCGCGGTGAGCACGCCCGCTGTCGGCGTCGGGCCGTAGGCTGTCGGGTGTGTACGAGGGCGCGGTCCAGGACCTGATCGACGAGCTGGGGCGACTGCCCGGCGTCGGTCCCAAGAGCGCGCAGCGGATCGCGTTCCACATCCTCGCGGCGGACCCGACGGACGTGCGCCGCCTGGTCGACGCGCTGACCGAGGTCAAGGCCAAGGTCCGGTTCTGCGTCCAGTGCGGCAACGTGGCGGAGGAGGACCTCTGCCGGATCTGCCGCGACCCCCGCCGGTCGGCGGCGGTGCTCTGCGTGGTCGAGGAGCCGAAGGACGTCGTCGCGATCGAGCGGACCCGCGAGTTCCGCGGGCGGTACCACGTGCTGGGCGGCGCCATCAACCCGATCGCGGGGGTCGGCCCGGACGACCTGCGGATCAAGGACCTCATGACCCGGCTGGCCGACGGCACCGTCACGGAGGTGATCCTCGCGACGGACCCGAACGTCGAGGGCGAGGCCACCGCGACGTACCTCGCCCGGCTCCTCGTGCCGATGGGCCTGACCATCAGCCGGCTCGCGTCGGGGCTCCCGGTGGGTGGGGACCTGGAGTACGCCGACGAGGTCACGCTCGGCCGCGCGTTCGAGGGCCGGCGCCGCATCAGCGCCTGACCCGGTCCGATTCGTCCCGCGTGGTCGCCGGTGCCCCGCGTGTCGCCGTCGTCCGCGGGCGCGCCGCGACCGGGAGGGGCAGCATGGCCCCCGTGACCCCTCCCGACGACGACCTGCGTGTGGCGACCGACTCGGCCCAGGTGGACGACCTGGCGCTCGACCCGGAGGCCGCGGACCTGCGCGCCGTCGGCGAGTCGACGGCCCGGGAGTGCCGCGCCTTCCTGACGACGGTGACCGAGGTGGCGTCGGGCAGCAACCCGGACGCCGCCATCCCGCTGCTGCTGCTCGCCGTGTCGGACGTGCTGGCCGTGGGTGCGCGGCTCGGGGCGATCGTGGACGTGGTGCCGACGGACCGGTTCGAGCCGGACGTCGGCCCGGACCCCGACGTCGAGCCGCTGCGGGCCGCGCTCGCGAACGTGCTGGAGGGTGTCGACGAGTACGCCGAGGTGGTCGACCCGGTCCTCGGCGGGGAGGTCACCGCGTCCACGCTGTCGGGCGACCTGGTGTCGGTGGCGGGTGCGCTGGTGCAGGGGCTGCGGCACCACGACCGCGGCCACGTGCTCGAGGCGCTGTGGTGGTGGCAGTTCTCCTACCTGTCGACCTGGGGCGAGCGTGCGTCGAGCGTGCTGCGCACTCTGCAGACGCTGCTCGCCCACCTCCGGCTCGACGTGGACGACGACGTGGCCGCCGAGGCGGAGTACGACGCGCTGCAGCCCTGAACCGGCGACGGCGCCGGCCCCGGGGCGCGCCGGTCAGCCCACGGTCCACCGGGTCAGGTCGCCCCTGGCCCGGTAGCCGAGCTTCCGCAGCGCCCGGCTCATGTGGTTCTCGACGGTGCGGACGCTCAGGTGCAGCCGCTCCGCGATCTGCCGGTTGCTGAGGCCCTCGCGGCCGAGCGCCGCGACCTCGCGCTCGCGGTCGGACAGCGGTTCGCGCGCGGGCGCCGCGGCGCGGTCGGCCGGCGCGGCGTCGTCGAGCCCCAGGAGGTCGCGCGCGGCGGCGGTGAGCGCGACGCTCACCCGGGGCTGCACGGCCGGCAGCGCCGCGGCGGCGGCCGCCTCGTCGCGGTCGGCGAGGGCGAGCTGCAGGTCCAGGTACGGGTCGAGCAGCGGCAGCACGACGTCCTGGCGGGTGGCGCGGACCCGGGCGGCGCGCTCGGGGGTGAGCGGCGGCGGGGCGAAGGCCCAGGTCACCAGAGCGGGCTGGCGCAGGCCGGCCTCGGCGTAGGACAGCCCGGCCCGCCAGGCGATCTCGGCGCCGGTCGCGCGGTCCCCGTCGGCCACGGCGACGGCGATCCCGCCGACGACCCGCAGGGAGCGGATCAGCGGCCGGTAGATCTTCGGGGTCTTCTCGAGCTCCCGCAGCAGGGCCCGGGCCAGGTCGACGTTCCCCGCGCCCACCTGCAGCACGGCCCCGAGGGCGAGCCCGCGTCGGTAGAACGTCGTCTCGATCGGCCCGGCGGGCCCGAGCCGCAGCGCCGTGCTGAGCACCCGCCAGGCGGCCTCGATCTCCCCGGTGAAGCAGAGCACCTCGGCGAGCACGGCGGCGTGCACCCGGATGCCGAACGCGTCGTAGGCGTCGTACGCGGCGCTGAGCAGCAGCCGCTCGTGCCGTTCGGCCGCGTCGAGCCGTCCCAGGAGGCCGAGGCACTCGCCGCGGAGGGCGGCGCGGTAGTGCCGGACCTCGGTGCTGACGGGAGCGGCGTCGTCGTCGGCGTCGTCGGCACGGTCGAGCACGGTGAGGGCGAGGTCCGGGCGGCCCGCCTCCAGCAGCGCCGCGGCGCGCAGCAGCTCGGGGCCTCCCCGGAAGGCGGCCGCAGCGACGGTCGGGGGCTCGGCGGCGGCCACCGCCTCGGCGGGCTCGCCGTCGCGGATCGCCGCGACCAGCTGCTGCTTGAGGTCCTCGAGCTCAGCGAGCCGGCCGAGGCCGTCCCCCGCCGGGTCCGGCCGCCCGTCGGGGTCGTCGCCGCCGCGCCACGCCTCCCAGCGGGTGCGGTAGTAGCGGAACGCGACGACGTCGTCCTCCGAGTCCTCGGGGCTGCGCGCGGTCTCGCGGAACACCGCGGCGATCTGGTCCCGGGCCGGCCGCCGCATGAGCTGCGCCAGGTAGGCGGTCGCGGTGCCGTGACGCGGGTCGGCGGCCCACGCGGCCTGCGCCGCCGATTCGGCCGCGGCGGCACGCTCCTGCACGACGCCCGCGACCTGCGAGCTCCACCGCAGGAAGTCCGCGCTGCCGGCGGCGTCGCGCGCGAGCAGGGCGGTCAGGTCCGGGCGCGGCGGCTCGACCACCGCGACGACGTCGCCCACGACCGCGCGCGCGGCCGCGAGGAGCCGGCGCCGGTGCGGCGGTGCGACCCGGTCGCGCAGCGCGCGGGCGAGGGCGGGCGGCGCGACGACGAGCACCGCGTCGTCGCCGCTCGCCTCGTGCTCGACCAGCCGGCCCTGGTCCGCCAGGCCGTCCAGCAGCGGGGGGTCGACCAACCGCGCCGCGGCGTCAGCGGTGACGGGGCCGACGACGGCGAGCCGCTGCAGCGCGTCGACGCGCGCGCCGTCGAGGTCCCCGAGGAACAGTGCCGCGACGGCGTCGGCCGGGACCTCCAGCAGCCGGCCGTCGTCGACGTGCCGGCCCTCCTCCCGGCGGAGCGCCCCGGTGGCCCGCGCGGCGGCGAGCAGCGCGACCGCGGCGCCGGGGTTCCCGCCGGACTGGGCGAGCAGGGTGCCGGTGAGCGCGGCGTCGGCCGGGCCGCCCAGGGTCGAGGCGACGAGGACGCTGAGCGCGGGCAGCCCGAGCGGCGGGACGACCACCTCGGCCGGTGCGCGGGCGACGAGCAGCTCACGAGGGCCGCCGCGGGCCGTGCGCAGCAGGTCGGCGGTGCTGGCGGCGACGACGCGGCAGCCGGTGCGGACCAGCGCGCGCTGGACGACGCGCAGGCTGCCCGGGTCGAGGCGGTCGACGTCGTCCACGAGCAGCACGCTGCGGGGTGCGGCGAGCTCGTCGGCGAGCCAGGCGGTCAGCGCGTTCTCGTCGGGCACCTGGGCGGGCGCGGAGGGGTGGTCCAGCACCGCGGCGAACGGCGCGGGGCCGCTGGCGCGCAGCAGGACGCCCGGCAGCCGGCGGTCGGACAGGTCGGCGCGCAGGGCCTCCAGGGTCGTGGACTTGCCCATGCCGCGCTCGCCGCGCAGCACCACGTCGCGCCCGGCCGCGAGCCAGCGACGCACCGCGGGCAGGGCCTCGTCGCGGCCGCCCGCGCTCATCGTGTGCCCACTCCGCTCGCCCCCTCCGCGGTGGACGGCGCGCCGCCCCCGACGCTCGCCCGTGACCGCCCAGGCACAGCGTAGGCCCGGTGCCGACGCCGCCCGGGGCGCCGAGCGGGCGACCGACACGTCGAGCGAGCACCCGCTGGATGCTCGCTCGACGTGTCGGCCACCCCCTCGCGGTCGGCGCGCGGGGCGCGGCGCAGCGCCCGGCGCAGGGCGCGGCGCAGGCGCACGGAGGGCGCGCGGGTGCGTGCCCGGGGGTGCGCGGTGCGCGGGGCGGGCCCCCGCTCGGGGTCAGGCGACCGTGGTGTCCAGCTGGACGTCGATGTTGCCGCGGGTGGCGTTCGAGTACGGGCACACCTGGTGCGCCTGCTCCACGAGCTTCTCCGCCGTGGCCTGGTCGACGCCGCCGATCTCGACGTGCAGGGCCGCGCTCAGGGTGTAGCCGCCGGTGCCGTTCGGGAGGATGCCGATGTCCGCGACGACGGCGGAGTCGCGGATCGGGGTCTTCGCGGCCGCCGCCACGCCCTTGAGCGCGGAGTGGAAGCACGCGGCCCAGCCGGCGGCGAACAGCTGCTCGGGGTTGGTGCCGCCACCGGGGCCGCCCATCGCGGCCGGGACGGCGAGCGTCAGGTCGAGGACGCCGTCGTCGCTGGTGACCTGGCCTCCCGCGCGGCCCTCGCCGGTCGAGGTGGCGGTGGCGGTGTAGAGCGCGCTCATGCGGAGGACCTCCATGTAGACGAACTAGTACGTCTATGTATGCCACAGATCCCGCCCGCGTGCCAGACTGGCTCACCGGCGCGGCCGGACCCCGCCCCGCCGCACGCGCCGGTGAGCCAGTCTGGCACGCGGGCGGGATC
>NZ_JAKRMS010000184.1 GCF_022346185.1 Cellulomonas sp. ACRRI
CGCCGCACCCCGCGCAGCGACCGCCCCGGTCGTGCCCGCCTAGCCCGTCCCGACCCGACCGTCCGACTCGAAGGAGAGCCTGTGACCGCCACGACCCCGACCCCCGCGCCCGACGCCCCGACGTGGACCGTGCTGCGCCGCGACGGCGTGGCCGTCGTCCTGGCGCACCCCCGCGACGGCCTGCCGCAGGTGCAGCACTGGGGTGCCGACCTGGGGGCGCTGACCGCGGCGGACCTCGTCGCGCTGCGGGTCGCCGCCGACCGGCAGACCGCGCCGGGCACCCTGGACGCGGCCGGGCACCCGTCGCTGCTGCCGCAGGAGACCGACGGCTGGCCGGGCCGGCCGGGCCTGCAGCTCGTGCGCGACGGCGTGCCGCTGACCCCGCGGTGGTCGGCCGAGCCGCCGGAGGTGGCCCCGGACGGCCACGCGGTCGAGGTGGTCGCCCGCGACGCGGCCGCGGGGCTGGTTCTGCGCTCGCGGCTGCACCTGGAGCCCGGCGGGCTGCTCGGCGTCGCGCACCGCCTGGAGGTGGCGCCCGGCGCGGCCGCCCCCGTGGAGGTGCACGCCCTCGAGGCGGCGCTGCCGGTGCCGACCCGGGCGGACGTGCTCACGACGTTCGCCGGCCGGTGGACCCGGGAGAAGGTGCCGGCCACCGGCCCGCTGCCCCGCGGCTCGCTGGCCCGGCAGACCCGCCGGGGCCGGCCGGGCCACGACCACCCGTGGCTGCTCGCCCTGTCCGCCGCCGCCCCGCGCGACCGGGACGGGGAGGTCTGGGCGGTGCACCTGGCCTGGCCCGCGGACGCGACCTACCGCACGGACCGGCTGCCGGACCAGCCGACGCTGCTGGGCGCCGGCGAGCTGCTGCGCCCGGGTGAGGTCGTGCTCGGGCCCGGGGACTCCTGGGCGGCGCCGACCGCGTGGTTCGCGTGGTCGGGCGCCGGGCTGGACGGCGTGACCGCGCGGTTCCACACGTTCCTGCGCGCCCGGCCCCAGCACCCGCGCACGCCCCGGCCGCTCGTGCTGAACACCTGGGAGGCGGTGTACTTCGACCACGACCCCGCCACGGTGCTCCGGCTCGCCGAGCGGGCCGCGCGGATCGGGGTCGAGCGGTTCGTGCTCGACGACGGCTGGTTCCTCGCGCGCCGCGACGACACCCGGGGGCTGGGCGACTGGGTGGTCGACCCCGCGGTGTGGCCCGACGGGCTCGGACCGCTCGCCGAGCGGGTGCACGCGCTCGGCATGCAGTTCGGGCTCTGGTTCGAGCCGGAGATGGTCAGCCTCGACTCGGACCTCGCCCGGGCGCACCCCGACTGGCTCCTGCACGCCCCCGACCGCGTCCCGGACCCCGACGGGCTGTCGTACCGCACCCAGTACGTGCTCGACCTGGCCCGGCCGGAGGCGCGGGCGCACGTCCTCGGGCAGGTGTCCGCGCTGGTCGCCGAGCTCGGGATCGACTTCATCAAGTGGGACCACAACCGCGACCTGGTGGACGCGCGGCACGAGGGCCGGCCCGGCGTCGACGCGCAGACCCGCGCCGTGCTCGGGCTGATGGCGGAGCTGAAGGCGCGGCACCCGGGCCTGGAGATCGAGTCCTGCTCGTCCGGCGGCGCGCGCAGCGACCTCGGCGTGCTGGAGGTCGCCGACCGGGTGTGGGCGTCCGACTCCAACGACGCCGTCGAGCGGCAGGACATCCAGCGGTGGACCGGGCTGCTGCTGCCGCCCGAGCTCGTCGGCGCGCACGTCGGCCCGCCGACGTCGCACAGCTCGGGCCGCACCCTCGACCTGTCGTACCGGCTCGCGACGAGCCTGATGGGCTCCGCGGGCTTCGAGTGGGACGTGCTGTCCTGCCCGGACGAGGAGGTCGAGGTCCTGACGCGGTTCGCCGGGCTGTACCGGGAGCTGCGGCCGCTGATCCACACCGGCACCGCGGTGCACGCGGACGTCCGGGACCCGGCGCTCCGGGTGGTCGGCGCGGTGGCGCCGGACGGCTCGGCAGGGGTGTGGACCGTCGCGACCGTCGCCACCCTCGAGGACGCCCGGCCGGAACCGGTCCGGCTGCACGGGCTGCGCCCCGACGCGCGGTACCGGGTGCGCGTGCGCGACGAGGTCGGCGCCGCGCGCTGGGGCTGGATCACGCCGCCCTGGCTGGCCGCGGGCGAGGTCACGCTGCCGGGGCGGGTGCTCGCCGAGGCCGGGCTGCAGATCCCCGCGCTGTGGCCGGCGCAGGCCCTGGTGCTGCACGCGACGGCGGTCTGAGCCGGTCGGTCAGGCGGGCGGCGGGGCCGTCGAGCCGCGCGGCACCACCCGCACCCCCGGGGTGCGGGTGGTCGCCGGCGGCCCGCCGGCCACCGCCCGCAGCAGCACCTCGGCCGTCAGCGCGCCCAGCTCGTGCACGTCGCGGCTCACCACGGACAGCGGCGGGTGCGAGATGCGGACGTTCGCCGAGTCGTCCCAGGCCAGCACCGACAGGTCCTGCGGCACGCGCACGCCGAGCCGCGCCGCCTCGCGCAGCCCGGCCAGCGGCATGAGGTCGTTGTCGTACACGATCGCCGTGGGCGGCTCGGGCAGCCCGAGCAGCTCGGCGGTGCGCAGCGCGCCGCTCGCCGCCCCGTAGTCGCCCTCCCGGTGCAGCCCGACCACCCCGGCGGCGGCCGCGGCGTCCCGGAACGCGGCGCCACGCACCCGCGTGTGCCGGTAGCGCCCGGGCCCGGACACCCAGCCGACCCGGCGGTGGCCGAGGTCGGCGAGGAACGCGACCGCGGTGCGCATGGCGCTGTCGTTGTCGTAGTCGACCACCCACCGGCCGTCGCCGGGCTCGCCGCCCAGCAGCACGGACGGCAGCCCGAGGTCCCGGCACGCCTGCTCGCGGGGGTCGTCGGCCACCAGGTCGGAGATCACCACCGCGTCCACCAGCCCGTCCCGCGCCCACCGGCGGTAGGCCACGAGCTCGGCGCCGAGGTCCGGCACGACGTGCACGAACACGCTCGCCCCGTGCCGGTCCAGCTCCTCCTCCATGCCCGCCAGGAGGTCCGTGTAGAAGGGCTCGAGCGCGCCGTCGTCATCGGCCGGCAGCAGCGCCAGCCCGACCCGGACGCCGCTGCCCGGCCGCCGGTCGGGCGGCGTCGGCGTCGTCATGGCCGCAGCATCGCACGCCCGGCGCGGCCAGCGTGCGGCGCCGTGCCATGCTGAGCGGCATGGACGGCGTCGAGGTCGGGCAGGGCGCCGGGCGGCGGGGCGGCCGCGCGCCGTCGACCACGCGCTCCCGGGTGCTCGACCTGGTCCGCACCCGCGGGCCCATCAGCCGCGTCGAGCTGGCCGAGCTCACCGGGCTGACCCAGGCGGCGATCTCGCACGCGGTGCGGGCGCTGCTCGACCAGGGGCTGCTGCGCGAGAGCGGGGCCCGGGAGTGGACCGGCGGGAAGCCGCGCGTGATGCTCACCCTGGACCCGCTCGCGCGGTGCGCCGTCGGCGTCCAGCTCGGCGCCGACTGGCTGGTCGTCGTGCTCATCGACGCCCGGGGCGCGGTCGTCGCGCGCACGCGGGTGCGCGGCGCGCGCGAGGAGGACCCCGACGCCGTCGTCATCGGCATCGCGGGGGAGATCGACGTGCTGCTGCGCGCCGCCGGGATCGGGCGGGACCGGGTGGCGGGCGTGGGCCTCGCGGTCCCCGGCACCCTCGACCTCGACGCGGGCGCGATCACGGTGTCCCGGTCGCTGCACCGGTGGCAGGGCTTCGGCGTGCGCGCCGCGCTCGCCGAGGCCGTCGGCCTCCCGGTGGTGCTGGACAACGACGCCACCGCCGCGGCCGTCGGGGAGTACTGGGCCGGGCGCACCGCCGGCTCGGTCGCGCACTGCACGCTGTACATGGGCGCCGGCATCGGCGCCGGCGTCGTGGTCGGCGGCGCCGTGCACCGCGGCGCCAGCGGCAACGCCGGTCCGCTCGGGCGGATGCACCTGCACCGCAGCGCGCACGAGCCGGGGCCGACGCTCGAGGAGCTCGCCGCCCCGCACGCCGTCGCCCGGCGCGCGCGGGAGGCGGTCGCCGCGGGGCGTGCGACGACCGTGCGGCTCAGCCCGGACGACGACCCGATCACGGACTTCGGGGCGGTGGCCACCGCCGCGGTGCAGGGCGACCCCCTCGCGCTCGAGCTGGTCGAGGACTCCGCGGAGTACCTCGCGGACGCGGCGGTGACCGTCGCGAACCTGCTGGACGTGGACTCCGTGGTGCTCGCCGGCCCGGCGTTCAGCACCGCCGGGTCGCTCTACGCCCGGGTGGTCGAGCGGCGGCTGCGCGCGGAGCTGCACGCGGCGGACCGGCACGGGGTCCGGGTGGCGCTCGCGGCGCACGTCGCGGACGCCGCCGCCGTGGGCGCTGCGGCACTCGTGCTGCAGGAGGACCTGGCGCCGCGGCGGGGCTGACGGGCCGGCCCACCCGCGCCGGCGCGCCCGACGACGGCCCGCTCAGCCCCGGCGGACGAGCTGCGCCAGGCTCACCGCGTCGACCAGCAGCCCTTCGTCCCGGCGCACCCAGCGGTCGCCGGTGGCCCGGTGCTCGGCGGGGGTGGCGAAGCGGTAGCCGTACAGCCGGGCCCGCACCCACCGCGGGCGCTCGCCGCGGAACGGGTCGTGTGCCAGCAGCCGGAGCGTCGGGCGGTCGGCCTCCAGCAGCCTCGCCAGGAACGGCACGAACCAGCGCAGCTGCGCCGCCGAGCCGAGCGCCAGGAACCACATCAGCCAGTCGAGCCGCAGGTGGTACGGCGCGACCTGCCGGGGCAGCCGCCGGACGTCTCCCGGCTTGCCGCGGAACCCGTACTCGAGCCACGTCGCGTCCGCCGGGTCGTCGTCCCGGGTGCCCTCCACGACGACCTCGGTGCGCCGCCGCGTGATCGTGCCGAACGCGCCGTAGGCGTTGACCAGGTGGAACGGGTTGAACGACGCGTTCATCCGCTGGTTCCGGGACACCAGGTTGCGCGCCGGCCAGAACGACAGCATTACGCACAGCGCGGTGACGGCGAGCACCACCCCGACGAACCACGGCGGCGGACCGGCGGGCGGCGCGCCGGTGCGGACGTCGACCCCGACCAGGCCGAGCACCGCCGTCCACGACCGGTCGTCGACAGCTGAGGCCGCCAGCACGATCGTCAGCCAGTTCAGCCAGGCGAAGTTGCCCGACAGCACCAGCCAGAGCTGCGTCACGATCATGACCGCGGCGGCGGTGCCCGCCACCGGGCCGGGGACCAGCAGCCCGAACGGCACGACGAGCTGCGCGACGTGGTTCGCGGCCACCTCGACCCGGTGCAGCGGGCGGGGGAGCAGGTGGAACAGCCGGCTCGCGGGCCCGGGCATGGGCTGGGTCTCGTGGTGGTAGTACAGCGCCGTCAGGTCGCGCCAGGCCCGGTCGCCCCGCCACTTGATCAGGCCCGCGCCGAGCTCCAGCCGGAACACCAACCACCAGAGCAGCGCGAGGACGGTCCACGGCGGGGCGACGTCGTCCGAGCCGAGGAACGCCACCAGGAACCCCGCCTCCAGCAGCAGCGACTCCCAGCCGAACCCGTAGAACGTCTGCCCGACGTTCACCACCGACAGGTACAGCACCCACAGCACCGCGAACGCGAGCAGCGGCAGCCAGGGCGGTCCCTGCTGCGGGAGCCCCGCGACCAGCGCGACAGCGACCACGAGCCCCACCCAGCCGACGACGACGAGCAGCCGGTCGGAGTACCGCCACGCGAACAGGCTCGGCGCGGCGCGGAACGGCACCCGTTCGGTGAACGCGGGGACCGGGAGCAGGCCGTGCTCGCCGAGCAGCGGGCGGAACTGGCGCAGCACGTTCACGAACGCGAGGACGTACACCGCGGCCACCCCCCGCTGCGCCACCTCCCGGGCGATCGTGTACCCCTCCGCCCCGAACCACTCC
>NZ_JAKRMS010000185.1 GCF_022346185.1 Cellulomonas sp. ACRRI
GGTGGACCTGGCCCCGGTCGCCGACGCCGCCCCCGGCCGCCGCGCGCGGGCGCGGGTACCCTCCCCTGCGTGACGACCCCGACCTCCACGCCCGGCACCGCCACCTCCTGGGTGCTGTCGCTGTCCTGCCCCGACCAGCCCGGCATCGTCGCGGCCGTCGCGGGGCTGCTCGCCGAGCACGGCGGGAACATCACCGAGTCGCAGCAGTTCGGCGACCCGCTGTCGGGGCTGTTCTTCATGCGCGTCGAGGTCGCCGCCGACCGGACACGAGAGGAGCTGGAGGCCGCCCTCGGCGCCCTCGCCCCGCGGTTCTCGATGGACTGGTCGCTGGACGTCGCCGGCCGCAAGGTCCGCACCCTCCTGCTCGGCTCGACCGCGGCGCACTGCGTCAACGACCTCGCGTTCCGGCAGCGGTCCGAGGGGCTGCCGATCGACATCGTCGGGCTGGTGTCCAACCACACCGCGCTCGCCGACCTGGCCGCGTTCTACGACATCCCGTTCCACCACGTCCCGGTCACCAAGGACACGAAGGCGGCCGCCGAGGCGCGGCTGCTGGAGCTGGTCGAGGAGCTGGACGTCGAGCTGGTCGTGCTGGCCCGGTACATGCAGATCCTGTCGGACGACCTGTGCCGTGCGCTGGCCGGCCGGGTGATCAACATCCACCACTCGTTCCTGCCGTCGTTCAAGGGCGCCCGCCCCTACGCGCAGGCCCACGACCGCGGCGTGAAGCTGATCGGCGCCACCGCGCACTACGTGACCGGCGACCTCGACGAGGGCCCGATCATCGAGCAGGACGTCGAGCGGGTGGACCACTCGCGCGGGGTCGCTGACCTGGTCGCGCTGGGCCAGGACGTCGAGCGCCGGGCGCTGGCCCGAGCGGTGCGCTGGCACGCCGAGCACCGGGTGCTGCTGGACGGGCACCGGACGATCGTCTTCCGCTGAGCACCGGCTTCCCGGTACCCAGCGGGCGCCTCAGAGCGTCGCCGGCCGGGTCGTCGGCCGAGCCGCCCGCCCCGTCGGCGTGATCCCCGTGATCGCGGCGATCAGGTCCTCGTAGGACGCGTGCTCGGCGTCGAAGTCGCCGTTGATCCGGCCGAGGCGCAGCACCACGATCCGGTCCGCGACGGCCTGCACGTCGACCATGGAGTGGCTGATCATGACGACGCCGAGCCCGCTCTCCCGCAGCCGCTCCACCATGTTCAGCACCTCGGCGGTCTGCGAGATGCCGAGCGAGGCCAGGGGCTCGTCCAGGACGACCACCCGCGGGTTGCCGACCAGGGTGCGCGCGACGGCGACGGCCTGCCGCTGCCCGCCGGACAGCGCGCGCACGGGCGCCCGGACGGACGGCACGCGCGCGGCGAGCTGGCTCAGCACCTCCCAGGCGCGGCGCTCCATGCGGCGTTCGTCCAGCATCCCGGCGCGGCGGAGCTCCTGGCCGAGGAACAGGTTCTGCACGACGTCCAGGTTCTCCGCGAGCGCGAGGTCCTGGAAGACCGCGGCGATGCCGAGCTCGCGCGCGGCACGGGTCGACGGCATGGTGACGGGCGCGCCGTCGACCTCGATGGTCCCGGAGTCGGGGGCGAGGGCCCCGGACATGACGCGCGCGAGCGTCGACTTGCCCGCGCCGATGTCGCCGACGATCGCCACGACCTCGTGCGCGTGGATGTCGAGGTCCACGTCGACGAGCGCGCGGACGGCCCCGTAGTTGCGGGAGACGCCCCGCACGGACAGGACGGGGGTGCCCGGTGTCCGGTTCATCGGTCCTCCTCCGCTGCGTCGCTGCCGCGTGCCGTGCTGCACCGGCTCATCCTGCCACCGCCATCGACTGGGCAATACCGGCGTGGTCCAGCGCGAGGGCCAGCGCCCCGCGCACCTCGGCGGCGGTGCCGAGCTCGGAGACGACCACCTCGACCGGTCCCGCGGTGCTCGGCAGGGTCCGCTGCGCGAGCACGCTCCGGAACGTGTCCAGCAGGATCGGCCCCGCGTCCGCGAGCCGCCCGCCGACCACGACCAGCTCGGGGTCGAACAGGTTGCAGGTGTTCGCCGCGGCCACCGCGAGCAGCCGGCCCGCGTCGGAGATCACCCGGCGGCAGCCGGGGTCGCCGTCCTGCGCGCGGGCGATGACGTCCGACAGCGTGAGGTGCCCGTGGCTGGACTCGAGCATCCGGAGCAGGGCCGGGGCGCCGATGAGCGCGTCCAGGCAGCCGCGGTTGCCGCACCGGCAGATCGGGCCGTTGTCGTCGATGGTGATGTGGCCGAACTCGCCGGCCGCGCCCGTCCGGCCGTGGAACACCCGCCCGTCGACGATGAGGCCGCTGCCGACGCCGTGCGAGACCTTGAGGTAGGCGACGTGCCGCTTGCCGCGGGCGGCGCCGTGCCGCAGCTCGGCGAGCGCCCCGAGGTTCGAGTCGTTGTCGACCTGGACGGGCACCCCGAGCCGGCGCTCCAGCACCTCCGGCACCGACACCCCGTCCCAGCCGCGCAGCACGCCGACCGACACGATGCGGCCGGTGGCCGGGTCCACGGGCGCCGGCACGCCGACCCCGACCGACAGCACCTCGGACATGGTCGCGCCGACCGAGTCGACGAGCTCGGTGAGCAGCAGCGACGCCCGCTCCAGACCCGCGTCGGCGCGGTGGTCCGGCGGCAGCGGCATGCGCTGGTCGGCGACGATCCGCTGGGCGACGTCGGCGACGGTCACCCGCAGCGAGCGCGAGCCGAAGTGGATCCCGCCGACCAGCCCGAGGTTGCGCGCGAGGGTGACCTGCTGGGCGCGGCGCCCGCTGCGGGAGGTGGGCGCCGTGGCGAGGACGCCGGCGCCGGTGAGCTCCTTGACGATGTTCGACACCGTCGCAGGTGACAGCCCCGTGACACCGGCCAGCTCGACCTGCGTGAGTGAGCCACGCTGCTGGACGGCACTCACGATCCGGGCGCGATTGGCTTCACGGAGTGAAGATTGCGAACCCGGGGTCACTCTCTCGGTGCCCACGTGGTCGAGGATACAGGCGCACGCACCCCGATCCGGCACCCCGCGGGCACCTACCGGCGTGCGTTCACAGCGTGACGGCAAGCGGGACGCGGACGGCCGCCGCCCCGAGGTGGGGGCGGCGGCCGTCGGTCGCCGTGCCGGGGCGCTCAGCCCAGGCGGGCGGCCAGGTTCTCGTCGAGGGCCGCGAGGAAGTCCTCGGTGGTCAGCCACTCCTGCTCGGGGCCGACGAGCAGCGCGAGGTCCTTCGTCATCTTGCCGCTCTCGACGGTCTTCACCACGACGTCCTCGAGCGTCTCGGCGAACTGGGTCACCTCGGGGGTGCCGTCCAGCTTGCCGCGGTGCTTGAGGCCGCCGGTCCAGGCGAAGATCGACGCGATCGGGTTGGTCGACGTCGGCTTGCCCGCCTGGTGCTGCCGGTAGTGCCGGGTGACGGTGCCGTGCGCGGCCTCCGCCTCGACGGTCTGGCCGTCGGGGGTCATGAGGACCGAGGTCATCAGGCCGAGCGAGCCGAAGCCCTGCGCGACGGTGTCCGACTGGACGTCGCCGTCGTAGTTCTTGCACGCCCAGACGTAGCCGCCCTCCCACTTCATCGCGGAGGCGACCATGTCGTCGATCAGGCGGTGCTCGTAGGTGAGGCCGGCCTCCGCGAAGGCGGCGGCGAACTCGGCGTCGAACACCTCGGCGAACAGGTCCTTGAACCGGCCGTCGTAGGCCTTGAGGATCGTGTTCTTGGTCGACAGGTACACCGGGTACTTCCGCTGGAGGCCGTACGCGAACGAGGCGCGCGCGAAGTCGCGGATCGACTCGTCGAAGTTGTACATGGCCATCGCGACGCCGCCGCCCTCGGGGTACGTCACGACCTCCTGCTGGATCGGCTCGGAGCCGTCCGCCGGGGTGAACGTCAGGGTCAGCGTGCCCGCGCCCTGCACGCGGAAGTCGGTCGCCTTGTACTGGTCGCCGTGGGCGTGGCGGCCGATGATGATCGGCTTGTTCCAGCCCGGCACCAGGCGCGGGATGTTGCTGATGATGATCGGCTCGCGGAACACCACGCCGCCGAGGATGTTGCGGATCGTGCCGTTCGGGGAGCGCCACATCTTCTTGAGGCCGAACTCCTCGACCCGGGCCTCGTCCGGGGTGATCGTCGCGCACTTGACGCCGACGCCGTGCTCCTTGATCGCGTGCGCCGCGTCGATCGTGACCTGGTCGTCCGTCGCGTCGCGGTTCTCGATCGACAGGTCGTAGTAGCGCAGGTCGATGTCGAGGTACGGATGGATCAGGCGGTCCTTGATGAACTGCCAGATGATCCGCGTCATCTCGTCACCGTCGAGCTCGACGACCGGTCCAACCACCTTGATCTTCGCCATGCGGCCAGATTACTTGACGTCGAGAGACTTCGCGGGCGACCGGCGCGGAGCCGGGGGGCGTCCAGGCGACGCACAGCGATCGGTGGCATGCTCGACGTGAGTGCCCGACCGGGGCTGCGCGCGACGCGCCCGCAGGTCGGACCCGGTGCGGGGCCGCCGAACGGCGCGGTCCGCGCCCGTCATCGCACCCGGACGAACGGATCATCATGTCGCAGGACAAGCCCGAGCCCGCCGAGGCCCCGGACGCCCCCACCGGCGCCACCGCCCCGCAGCAGGGCACCCCGGCCGTGCCGGCCGCCGAGCCGACCGCCGCCCCGGCGCCCGCCGCGGCACCCGCGCCCGCCGCGGTCCCCGTCGGCTACGGCGCCGCCAGCGGCTACGGCACCGCCTCCGCCGTCGCGCCGGACGAGGACGAGGTCGAGATCCAGGCCGTCCGCGCCACCCTGACCGGCCCGTCGCTCGTGGCCCGGGTGGGCGCCGAGGTGTTCGGCACGTTCGTCGTGGTCCTCGCGGGCCTCGGCGCCGCGCTGTTCGCCTCGGTCAGCGGCGCCGGCGTCATCGGCATCGCGCTCGGCTTCGGCTTCGGCACGATCGCGGCGTTCGTCGCCGTGTCGCACGTCTCCGGCGGCCACTTCAACCCGGCGATCACGCTCGGCAGCACGCTGGCCGGTCGCACCCCGTGGGCGCACCTCGTGCCCTACTGGCTGGCCCAGCTCGTCGGCGGGGCGCTCGCCTCGGCCGTGCTGTTCGTGACCGCGACCTCGCTGCCCGCCCTCGAGGGCAACGAGCGGTCGTTCTTCAGCGGCACCGCCAACGGCTACGGGGAGCACTCCCCGATCGCCCAGTCCACGGGCGGCGGCGGGTTCGGCCTGGTCGCCGCGCTGCTGCTCGAGGGCGTGCTGGCCGCGATCCTCGTCGGCGTGTACCTCGGCGCCACCGACCGGCGCGGGCGCACCCGGCAGCAGGCGGCGTTCGCGGTCGGCCTGACCGTGGCGTTCGGGATGCTCGTGGCGTACCCCGTCACCGGCGGCTCGCTGAACCCCGCGCGCTCGACGGCCGCGGCGATCTTCTCCGAGTCCTGGGCGTGGGGCCAGATCTGGGTGTTCTGGGTCGCGCCGCTCGTCGGCGCCGCGCTCGCCGCGCTGCTCTACCGCGCGTTCGCCACCGCCCCGGCGGACGACGACGTGCTCGACGAGGACCTGGAGATCGACGAGGTCGAGGTCGAGGTGCAGCCGGCGCGCTGACGCCCGCACAGCTCCCGCGCAGGGGCGGCGACCCGGTCGGGTCGCCGCCCTTCGTCGTCCCGGACGCGGGCGCGGGGCCAGGACGCCGGGATCGGTGGCTCGCGCCGAGATCGGCGGTCGCACGCGCCGATCTCGCGCGGAAGGGCCGATCTCGGCGGGCGGGGCGGGCG
>NZ_JAKRMS010000186.1 GCF_022346185.1 Cellulomonas sp. ACRRI
CGGCGGTCCTGCTCGCCGCCTGACCTCGCCGAGGTCGAGGGTTTCCCGCCGGCACGCGGCCGGAAGCCCTCGACCTCGACGGAGACGCTCGACCTCGGCGCGGCCACGGTCAGGCGGGCGGGGGCTGCGCGGGCATCAGGGGGGTGATCACCGTGTCCGCGATGCCGTACGCCACGGCCTGCTCCGCGGTCAGCACGAGGTCCCGGTCCGTGTCGGCGCGCAGCTGCTCCGGGCTGCGCCCGGTGTGGGCCGCCAGGATGTCGTCGACCTGGGCCCGCACGCGGAGGATCTCCGCGGCCTGCAGCTCCAGGTCCGCCGCGGTCCCCTGCGCCCCGCCCGACGGCTGGTGCAGCAGCACCCGGGCGTGCTCCAGCACGTGCCGCTGGCCCGGTGCCCCGGCGGCGAGCAGCACCGCGGCCGCGGACGCCGCCTGCCCGAGGCAGAACGTCGCGACGTCCGGCCGGACGTACCGCATGGTGTCGTAGATCGCGAGCAGCGCCGTGACGGAGCCGCCGGGCGAGTTGAGGTACAGGTGGATCGGCTTGTCCGGGTCCTCGGACTGCAGGTGCAGCAGCTGCGCGATCACGACGTTCGCCACCCCGTCGTCGATCTCGGTGCCGATGAACACGATCCGGTCGGACAGCAGCCGGGAGTACACGTCGGACGCCCGCTCGCCGTTCGGCCGCTGCTCGACCACGACCGGCACGGTGTAGGACCCGGCCATCACAGGCCCGCCCGTCGCTGCGCGGCGTCCGGGCGGACGTCGTCCAGGTGCTCGACCACGCGGTCCACGAACCCGTACGCCAGCGCCTCCTCGGCGGTGAACCAGCGGTCCCGGTCGGAGTCGCGCTCGATGGTCTCGACGGCCTGGCCGGTGTGCTCGGCGATCAGCGCCTGCATGGTCCGCTTGGTGTGCGCCAGGTTCTGCGCCTGGATGGCGATGTCCACCGCGGTGCCGCCGATGCCGCCGGACGGCTGGTGCATGAGCACGCGGGCGTGCCGCATGACGTTCCGCTTGCCCGGGGTGCCCGCGCTGAGCAGGAACTGCCCGGCGCTGGCCGCGAGGCCCATGGCGAGGGTGGCGACGTCGTTCGGGATCAGCCGCATGGTGTCGTACATCGCCATCGCCGCCGTGACCGAGCCGCCGGGCGAGTTGATGTAGAGCGCGATGTCGCGGCGCGGGTCCTCGGCGGACAGCAGGAGCAGCTGCGCGCACACCCGGTTCGCGACCGCGTCGTCGACCTCCTGGCCGAGCACGACGATGCGCTGGTGCAGCAGCCGCGCGGCGAGGTCGTCGTCGAACGCGCGCGCCGGGGGCGCCTCGCTCCGGGCGGCGGGGACGGGGACGGGGTGCATGCGGGCCTCCTCGGGGTGGTGGTCCTCGCACGCTCGCACCGCCCGGGTGCCCGGCGGGGCCGGGTCTGCCCACGGCAGACCCCGTCTGCCGGCAGCAGACGGCGGCGGTCAGCCCGCCGTCGCCGGCAGCCGCTCGTCGGCGGCCGCCCCCGCGAGGCGCGCCCGCTCGCCGCCGTGCCCGGCCGGGGCCCCGTCGCCCGCCGCCACCACGTCCGCGACCACCACGGTCACGTTGTCCCAGGCGTCCGCGTCCAGCGCCTCCTCGACCAGCGCGTCGGCCACCGCCTCCGGCCCGCCGGGGGTGCCGAGCAGCGCGAGCACCCGCTCCTCGGGCACGTAGTCCGTCAGGCCGTCGGTCGACATCAGCCACCGGTCCCCCGGCCGCGCGTCCACCTCGAGCACGGTCACGTGCGCCGCGTCCGCGGCGTCGCCGGCGAGGCAGTGCAGGATCACGTTCCGCCGCGGGTGGTGGGCGGCCTCGGCGGGGTCGATGACGCCGGCCTCCACCAGGAGCTGCACCAGCGAGTCGTCCCGGGTCACCCGGCGGCCCTCGCCGTCCCGCCACAGGTACGCGCGCGAGTCCCCGATGTGCACGACGCGCACCGCCTCCTCGGCGCAGAACACGCCGGTGAAGGTGGTCGCCATGCCCTCCAGGGACGGGTCGGACCGCACCCGCTCGGCCAGGTCGGCGTTCGCGCTGGCGACGGCGGCGCGCAGGTCGTCGGCGGTGAACCGGTCCGGGCCGGAGGCCGCGAGCGCGGACATCAGGCGGTGCGCGACGGTCCAGGACGCGACGTCCCCGCCGGCGTGGCCGCCGACGCCGTCGGCGACGAACGCGTACCCCGGCGCGCAGCCGGCGGAGTCCTCGTTGTGCGACCGGTGCTCGCCCGCGACCGAGCGCAGGGCGGTGTCGAGGGTCAGCGTCACTGCGGCACCTCCAGGGGGGTCGGGCACCTCGTGACCCCACGATGCCACGTCCCGGCGCACGCGCGTACCGCGGACGGGGGGCGACCACGCACCGACGGGTGGCAGCACCCGGGCGGGCCGCCGCCCGTCAGCGGATCAGCCCCCGCAGGGCCTCCGGGCGCACGTCGGTCTGCGTCGCGATCACCTCGCGCGCCCGGTCGGTCGCGTCCCAGACGTTCCACAGCAGCACCCCGGCGACCCGGCCGCCGTCGAGGTAGTACACGACCCCGGCGCCGAGGTCGTCCGCGTGCCAGTCCTCGACCGTCTCCAGCGACGCGTCGAGCCGCCCCACCGCCTCGTAGCCGAGCTCGAACAGGTCGGAGTAGAAGAACGGCGTGTGGTCGTACGGCTCGTCGGCGCCGGCGAGGTTGCGACCCGCCTGCCGGCCCATCGTGGTGGCGTTGTCGACGTGCTCGACGCGCCGCCTGCCCAGCAGCCGGTCCGGGTACTGCGCGACGTCGCCGGCGGCCCACACGCGGGGGTCGGAGGTGCGCAGCCGGTCGTCGACGACCACGCCGTCGTCGACCTCCAGGCCCGCGGACCGCGCCAGGTCGGTCTCGATCTCCAGGCCCGCGCCGACCACGACCCCGTCCGCCGCGAGCGTCCGCCCGTCGTCCAGGGTCACCGTCACGCCGTCCGGGCCCGACTCCGCCGCCGCCACCGCCGCGCCGCGCAGCAGGGTCACGCCCGCCTCGGCGTACCGGCGCTCGACCCGCCGGGCCAGGGACTCCGGGAACGTCGACCCGGTGAGCACGTCCTGGGGGAACACGAGCGTGACCCGGGTGTCGTTCTGCACGAGCGCCGCGGCGAGCTCGGTGCCGATGTAGCCGCCGCCGACCACCACGACGTGCCGGCCGCCGCCCGCCAGGTCGCGCAGCCGCTCGTAGTCGCGGACGGTGCGGAAGTAGATCACCCGCCCGGAGTCCTCCACGCCCGGCAGCCGGCGCGGGTGCCCGCTCGTCGCGAGCAGCAGCGCGCCGTACCCGACCGTGACGTCCGCGTCGGTGGTGACCGTCCGCGCGGCGGTGTCGACGCCGATGACGGACTCCCCGAGCAGCAGCTCGGCGCCGGTCTCCTCGGCGGTGCGGAGCCACACCTGGTCGAACGCGAACTCCGGGTCCGTCCAGAGCTTCTTGGTCAGGGCCGGCCGGGTGACCGGCGCGGTCGGCTCGCGCCCGACGACGAGGATCGTGCCCGCCGGGTCGACCTCGCGGATGCCGTGCGCGGCGGCGTCGCCCGCCATGCCGGCCCCGACGACGACGTAGTCGTAGCTGTCCCGCACCGTGCCTCCTCAGGTCGCGTCCTCGCGGCCCAGCCTGGCGCGGCGGGTCGCAGGACGCCACCCTCTAGCCGGCCGCGCCGCCGAGCCTCACGGCAGCGGGGTGACCGTCCAGGTGCCGTTGGTGCTCAGGGCCACGACCCCGGGCAGCGCCACGTCGGCGGTCTCGCTCAGCGCCTCGTCGCCGCCGAGCACGAGCGACGCCGGTCCCGTGGCCGGGTCCACGTCCACCGCCGACACCACCCGCGCCAGCAGCGAGTCGCCCGGGCCGGCCGGCGTGTAGTCGATGCGGGCCCCGCTCGCGGTGTCGCCGAGCAGCAGCACGGCCGCCCCGGAGCCCTGCTGCGGCCCGGTCAGCACCGGCAGCTCGTTCCAGCTGGAGAACGTGAGCGTCCACGGGCCCGCCGCGTCGAGCAGGAAGCCCTGCTTGGCCTCGGTGCCCTCCAGGACGTCGACCAGGTAGGTGCCGGTGAGCGGCGCCGGGCCCGCGCCCCACGGCGACCCGCGCCCCTCGGAGGTGAGGACGACGTCGCCCGTGCAGGCCGCGCAGTCGAGCCGCGCCACGACGCCGAAGTCGCCGTCCCGGACGACCGCGATCCGCGCGGGGCCTTCGCCGGAGACGGAGGCCGGGGCGCCCTCGGCGACGGCGCCGGCGTTGACCAGCGGGCGCTCGGGCTCCGCGGCCGGGGCGGCGGTGGGCGTCGTGCTCGGGGACGACGACGCGCTCGGCGTGGGCGCGGCCGCCGTGGGCGGGGGCGTGGGCTCCGCGGGGTCCGACGGCCCGCACCCCGCGAGCAGGAGGGCGGCCACCGCCGCGAGGGCGGTCGCGCCGACGGGGATGGTGCGGTTCCGGGCGGGCGCGGGGGTCGGCATGCCGGCCATCCTGCCCGCCGGTCAGGCCGGCAGCGCGCCGGCAACCACCCGGCCGCGCGACACCACGGCCACGATGTTCTCCACCCGCAGCGCGTCGACGTCCTCCCACGGCCGGCCGCGCAGCACGACGAAGTCGCTGCCGAGCCCGGCGCGGAGCCGGCCCGTGACCGACCCCATCCGGATCGCGTCGGCGGCGTCCGAGGTGGCCGCCGCGAGCGTCCGCTCCGGCGTCCAGCCGAACATCGCCGCCATCGCGCGGACCTCCTCCATCTGGTCGCCGAACCCGACGAACTGCCCGGAGGCGTCGGTGCCGAGCACGAATCGGACGCCCGCCTCGGCGGCGCGGGCGAACCCGGCGTCCCGGAGCGCGACGACGTCGCGGGCCTTGGCCTGCGCCTCGGCGGACACCGGGCGGCGGGCCTCGGCGATGATGTCGTTGATCAGCAGCGTCGGGGCGACGGGCAGGTCGCGCTCCACCAGGGCGGCGAGGTGCTGCTCGGCGATCGCCGTGCCGTGCTCGATCGAGTCGACGCCCTCGGCGAGCGCGATGTCCAGCCCCTCCACGGAGTGCGTGTGCGCGGCGACCAGCATGCCGAGGGCGTGCGCCTCGTCGACGGTGGTGCGGATCTCCTCGGTGGTCTGGTTCCGCCAGCCGACCTTGTCGCCCATGGAGAGCACGCCGCCGGACGTGTAGATCTTCACGCCGGCGGCGCCGGACCGGGCCCAGACGCGGACCAGCTTGCGGCACTCGTCGGGGCTGTCGGCGGTCGGGGGCCGGTGCGGGTAGTGCGGCGGGACGAACAGGTCGCCGTGCCCGGCGGTCATGCCGACCTGGCCGTGCGACAGCAGCCGCGGCCCGGCGAGCACGCCGGAGTCGAACGCGCGGCCGACGGCGAGCTGGATCGAGTCGGCGGCCAGGTCGCGCAGCGTGGTGACGCCGGCGCGCGCGCAGCGCAGCGCGTTGGCGGCGACGTGCAGCGACCGCTCCTCCGGCGGGGTGAGGATCGGCCACGCCGACGGGTCCGCCGCGGGCGCGCCGGCCGGGTAACCCAGGTGCACGTGGGTGTCGACCAGGCCCGGGACGACGCTGAGGTCCGCGTGCCGCGCCGGCGCCTCCTCGACCGCGAGGATCCGGTCGCCGGACCAGGTCAGCCGGGCGGGTCCGACCTCGCGCTCGCCGTTCCAGAGCGGGAGGCCGTCGAGGACGTGCTCGGGGGTGCTGTCGGTCATGGCGGGGTCCTTCGCGGGTGGAGCGGGCCGGGTCCGGTCGGGCC
>NZ_JAKRMS010000187.1 GCF_022346185.1 Cellulomonas sp. ACRRI
GTCCTCCGCCGCCCCGGCCTCCTCCGCCGCCGCTCCGGCCCCCGCGCAGCAGCGCGGCCCCGGTGCGTCCTGGACCGCCGGAGGCGCGTCCTGGCGCCCGCTCGCCGGCGACTCCGGCCCGGCCGCCGGGACGGCCGGCGGCACCGGCACGTCGGCGCTCCCCGCGGTCGGCTCCGCCGCCGCCCCAGCGGCCCCCGCCGCACCGCCCATGCGGGACCAGCCCGGGACCGGCCCGGGTCGCACGACCCCGGCGCGCACGACCGGGGCGCGCCCGACGCCCGCCGAGCCCGAGACGGCCGCCTCCGCGACCGCTCCCGCACCGGCCCGGCCCACCGCGCGGCCGGAGGCGGTGTCCGACGACGACGAGGCCCCGGTCCCGCAGTGGCAGAGCCTGCTGCGCGCGATGGCGCCCGCGCCGCTGCCCGAGGACGAGGCCGAGATCACCGACGCCACCGGCGACATGCTCCGCGGCATCGACGCGGACGAGGAGATCGACGAGATCGACGAGCAGCCCGAGCGGCTGCGCCGCCCGCTGCCCTACACCTGGCTGCAGTGGGTGATCCTGGCGGTCGTGGCGTTCGTGCTCGGCTTCCTGGTCATCCTCGTCGCGAACACCGCGTCGGGCGCCGCCGGGTCCGACGTCCCCGCTCTCGCGGCCGCGGTGCTCGACGCCGCGCCCGCCCCCTGACCCGCACCATCCGCACCCCGAACCACCGAGGAGACCCGTGTCGGCAACCGACCGCGCGATCGAGCTCACCGTGGCGGCGGCCCGCGCCGCCGCCGACCTCAAGGCCCAGGAGATCATCGCCCTCGACGTGAGCGGCCAGCTCGTGCTGACCGATGCGTTCCTGATCGCCTCCGGCACCAACGAGCGCCAGGTCGGCGCGATCGTGGACGCCGTCGAGGAGGCCCTGCACAAGCTCGGCGCCAAGCCGCTGCGCCGCGAGGGCAAGTCCGAGGGCCGGTGGGTGCTCATCGACTTCGGCGACGTCGTCGTGCACGTCCAGCACGCCGAGGACCGCACCTACTACGCGCTCGAGCGGCTCTGGAAGGACTGCCCGGTCATCGAGCTGCCGGCCGACGTGCACGGCACCCCCGAGGGCGACGAGGCGGGGGAGTGACCGCCGGGCGCGTCGTCCTCTGGAGGCACGGGCGCACCGCGCACAACGCCGCGGCGCGCCTGCAGGGCCAGTCGGACATCCCGCTGGACGACGTGGGCCTCTGGCAGGCGGAGACGGCGGCGGCGGCGCTCGCGAGCCGGTACGCCCCGACGCGCATCATCGCCTCCGACCTCGGCCGGGCACGGTCGACGGCGGAGGCGCTGTCCGCGCGCACCGGCCTGCCCGTGCACACCGACGCGCGCGTCCGCGAGCGGTCGTTCGGCGACTGGGAGGGTCTGACGTCGGCGGAGATCGCCGAGCGCTGGCCCGAGCAGCACGCCGCCTGGCGGGCGGGCCACGAGCCGGAGCGCGTGGGCGCCGAGACCCGCGCGGAGGTCCAGGCCCGCATGATCCGGGCGATCGAGGAGCAGGCGGGCGCGCTGGAGGCCGACGACACGCTCGTGGTGGTGTCGCACGGCGCCGCGATCACCCTGGGCCTGGTCGGGCTGCTCGGCCTGCCGGCGGAGTGGAAGGGCGTCTCCGGCATGTCCAACGCCCACTGGGCCGAGGTCCAGCCCGGTCGCCCCGGCTCGGGCCTGGCGTGGCGGCTGGAGGCGCTGAACGTCGGCCCGGTGCACGCGTCCTCCGACTGGAACGCGGGCCCGGACCGCGTCGACCGCGGCATGGACGAGGAGGTCCGCGACCCGGCCTGACCAGCCGATTCGCATCTTCCGCGCCGTTCGATTAGAGTTCAGGACGCCCGCTCAGCGGGACGGGAGACGGCCGGAAGGCCTGCTCACGGGGCTGTGGCGCAGCTGGTAGCGCACCTGCATGGCATGCAGGGGGTCAGGGGTTCGAGTCCCCTCAGCTCCACATCGGAAGCGGGCGAGAGCGATGAGCTCTCGCCCGCTTCGTCGTTCCCGGTTGTCGCTGCGTGCGTGTCGCTCGGCACGAGCGCCGCGGCGGTGTCGATGATGGTCGAGCAGCTCGACCAGCTCGAGCAGCTCGAGCAGCTCGAGCAGGGGGCGGGGGCAGGATGACTCAACGCGACGTCGTCGCCATCCGTGATGCGGCGGGCGATGACGTGGGGCGGATCTGCGCGTTCGGCGCGGCCCACATCCCGTCGCACTACGCGCCGCTGATCGGCGCCCCAGCCGCAGAGTGGCAGGTGTCGCGCTGGTGGGGCGAGGCTCAGATCGAGCCCGCCGTGTCGGCAGGTCTTGTCGTCGTCGCGGAGGCGGGGGGCCGGCTCGTCGGTGTCGTGCAGCGCGGGCGCCACGGCGCCGACCACGTCCTGTACAAGCTCTACGTCGACCCGAGCCACCGCGGGCTGGGGCTCGGTCCCCGGCTGATCGAGGCCGTCATCGGGCGGCTGCCGCCCGACGCGAGCAGGTTGTCCGTCGAGCACTTCGCGAGCAACACCCGGGCCGGGGCGTTCTACGAACGCGAGGGCTTCGTCGTGGAGCGGGTCGAGCGGAGCGGCACCAGCTCCGCGCTCGACGTGGTGTGGCGCGTGCGGGACCTCGAGCACGGGGCGGAGGACCGGCCCGGCGCGTGAGGACCTCCCCGGGCGTTCGTCCCGGCCGGAGCCCGGAGCGCCCCGTCAGCCCTCGCCCCCCGGCCCGTCCAGCGCCGCCACCCCCGCGGCGAGCACCTCGACGATCCGGTCCACGTCGTACACCGCCCCGCCCCACGTCCCGCCGCTGGCCTCCTGCAGCGCCGCCCACAGCCGGGTGTCGTCGGGCAGCTGCGGGTGCGGGGCGAGCCCGGGGTGCGGCTCCCGCGCCGCGAGCACCCGCGCGCCCTCCTCCGGGGTGAGCGGGGCCTCGGGGTCGCCGACGTAGTCCACGCTGCCCTCGAGCCCGGCGACGTCGACGCGGATCCGGACCAGGTCGCCGTCCCGGAGCCGCCCGACGGGCCCGCCGGCCAGGGCCTCGGGACCGACGTGCCCGAGGCACGCGCCGGTGGAGACGCCGGAGAACCGCGCGTCGGTGATCAGCGAGATGTCCCGCCCGTAGCTGAGGTGCTTGAGGGCGGAGGTGACCTGGTAGGTCTCCTCCATGCCGGTGCCGAGCGGCCCGCCGCCCATGACGACCATGACGTCGCCAGGGGCAACCTCCCGGGCCTTGATCGCCTCGATGGCCGCGGCCTCGGACGTGAACACGCGCGCCGGGCCGACGTGCTCGAAGACGTCCCCGTCGAGGCGGGCCGGGTCGATGGCGGTGGACTTGATGACGGAGCCCTCGGGCGCGAGGTTGCCGGTGGGGAACGCGGTCGTCGGCCTGAGTCCCCGGCGGCGGGCCGCGGGCGGGCTCATGATGACGTCGTCCGGGTCGACGCCCTCCTGGTCCCGCAGGACCTGCCGCAGGCGCGCACGGCGCTCGGAACCGGCCCACCAGTCGAGGACGGTGCCGAGGGTCTCGCCGGTGGCGGTGAGCGCGTCGAGGTGCAGGACGCCGAGGTCGCGCAGGTGCAGCATGACCTCCGGGGCGCCGCCGGCCAGGAACATCCGGACGGTGGGGTGCTGGACGGGACCGTTCGGCAGGACGCTGACCAGGCGGGGGACGGCGCGGTTCACCCGGAGCCAGTCGTCGACGGAGGGCCGCGGCACGCCCGCGGCGTGCGCGATCGCCGGCAGGTGCAGCAGCAGGTTGGTGGACCCGCCGATGGCGGCGTGCACGGCCATCGCGTTCTCGAACGCCTCGGGGGTGAGCACGTCCCGGGTGGTCAGCCCGAGCGAGCGCTGCCGCAGCACCGCGAGCGCCGACTGCCGCGCGACCTCGGCCCAGACCGGCTCGCCCGACGGGGCGAGGGCGGAGTGCGGGAGCGCGAGGCCGAGGGCCTCGGCGACCACCTGGCTGGTCCCGGCGGTGCCGAGGAAGTGGCAGCCGCCGCCGGGGGAGGCGCAGGCGCGGCAGCCGGCCTCGGCGGCGTCCTCCAGCGAGAGCTCGCCGTTCGCGAACCGGGCGCCGATCGTCTGCACGCGCGCCAGGTCCTCGCCGCGGGTCGGCGGCAGCGTGACGCCGCCGGGCACCAGGACGGTCGGCAGGTCGTGCTGGGACGCGAGCGCCATCATGGTGGCGGGCAGGCCCTTGTCGCAGGTGGCGACGCCCAGGACGGCGGACCGCGTGGGCAGCGACCGGATGAGGCGGCGCATGACCGTCGCGGCGTCGTTCCGGTACGGCAGGGAGTCGAACATGCCGGTGGTGCCCTGGGACCGCCCGTCGCACTGGTCGGAGACGAACGTGGCGAACGGCAGCCCGCCCTCGGCCGCGACGGTCTCGGCCGCTGCGCGCACCTGGTCGACGAGCTCGAAGTGCCCCGAGTGCAGCCCGAGCGCGATCGGCTCTCCGGTCTCCGACCGCAGCCCGCCGGCGGTCGACACGATCATCACCTGCGGCCCGAGCAGGTTCGCCCGGGGCCAGCCCATGCCGGCGTTCTGCGTCATGCCGAACACGTCGCCGCTCGGCGACTCGCGCAGCGTCCGCGCGGTGAGCGGCAGCCGCCCGGACGGCCCGTCGGCGTGCGAGCGCAGGGCGTAGATGCCGTCGTGCGGCTCCAGCAGGCCCTCCCAGGACGTCACGGCAGGTCCTCGACGGTCGCCATCAGCGCGGCGAGCGCTTCCGCCTGCTCCGGCGTGGCCGGCAGGTGCGGCGCGGTCGAGTGGTGCTCGAGGCGGACGCCGCGGCCGACCATGCCCTCCTTGAGCAGCGGGAAGAACGGCGCGCCGAGCGCGTACACGCCCATGAGCACGTCGATGCGGCGCTGGGCGACGGCGATCGCGGCCGCGTCGCCGGAGTCGACGGCCCGCACGTACGCCGCGCAGTACTCGGGGTACAGGTTGGCCAGCCCGCCGATGGCCCCGGCGCCGCCGGACGTCACGACGTGGTGCAGGTTCTCGTCGAACCCGGCGAACACCCGGAACTCCGGGAACTCCGGGAGCAGCTCGGTGAGCAGCCGCCGGGTGTGGCCGACCTCGAGCACGGTGTCCTTGTAGCCGACGATGTTCGGGTGCCGGCGCAGCAGCCGGCGCGTCACCTCGGGTCCCACGTCGTACCCGGTGCGGGCGGGGAAGTTGTACAGGTAGACGTCGCCGGGCACCTGGTCCGCGACCGCGGAGAAGTACGCCTCGACGGCCGCGTCCTCGAGCGCGAAGTAGTACGGGCTGACGACCATGACGGCGGGCGCCCCGGCGTCCAGCGCGTACCGGCTGAGCTCGACGGTGTCGTCGACCCGGAGGCAGCCGGTGCCGACGATGAGGTCGCCGCGCGGCAGCACGTGCTCGACGGCGAGGTCGATCAGCTCGCGCTTCTGCTCGGGCCGCAGGGCGAAGAACTCGCCGGTGCTGCCCAGGAGCACGATGCCGTCGACGCCGCCGTCCAGGATGTGCTCCCAGACGGCGAGGTTGCCGTCGCGGTCGAGGGTGCCGTCGGCGTGCAGCGCCGTCACGGCGGGGGCGTAGAACTGCGCCATCGCGATCACCAGACCCGGACGCGCGCGGCCTACGAGAACCCCGACGGCACCCCCGTCGTAGGCGTGCGTGCCGTTCGACTCCGGGGGGAAGTCCGGCAGCAGCATCGGGGCGTCCGCGGCGTACACGCCGTGGCGCGCGCCGACGAACA
>NZ_JAKRMS010000188.1 GCF_022346185.1 Cellulomonas sp. ACRRI
GAGTTGTGGGGGGGGGGGGGGGGGGGGGGGGGGGGGGGGGGGGGGGGGGGGGGGGGGGGGGGGGGGGGGGGGGGGGGGGGGGGGGGGGGCGCGCGGGGGGGGGGGGGGGGGGGGGCGCGCCCCCCCCCCCCCCCCCGGGGGGGCGCCGGCGGCCGCCCCCCCCCCCCCCCCCCCCCCCCGGCGCGCCCCCCCCCCCCCCCGCCCCCCCCCGGCCCGGCGGGGCGGGCCGCAACTCCCCGCTGTCGGGGTCGTACGACGCGCTGTGGTCGACGACGGCCGGGTTCCACCTCGGCCCGTTCGGGCTCGACCTCGACCTGCACCACTGGGTGAACGACGCGGCGATGGCGGTGTTCTTCTGCGTCGTCGGCCTCGAGATCAACCGGGAGATCACCAGCGGCGAGCTGCGCGACCGGCGGACGGTCGCCGTGCCGGCGCTCGGCGCGCTGGGCGGTCTGGCGATCCCCGCCGTCATCTACCTGCTGTTCAACGCGGGCACGGAGGCGGCGCACGGCTGGGGCGTCGTGATGTCGACGGACACGGCGTTCCTGGTCGGCATCCTGGCGCTGTTCGGTCCCGCGTGCCCGGACCGGCTGCGGCTGTTCCTGCTGACGCTCGCGATCGTCGACGACATCGGGGCGATCACCGTGATGGCGGTGTTCTACAACGACGGCGTGGACGTCGTGGCGCTGGGCGTCGCCGGGGCTCTCGTGCTGGCGCTGCTGGTGCTGCGCTGGCTCGGGGTCTGGCGCCTGACGCCGTACGCGCTGATCGGGATCGCGCTGTGGTTCGCGGTGAACGCCTCGGGGGTGCACGCGACGCTCGCGGGCGTGCTCGTCGGGCTGCTGCTGCCCTCGCGGCCGATGGCGCGGGACCACGTCGAGCAGGTGCCGCGGTGGACGCAGGGCCTGGTCGCCGAGCCGACCGCGGACACCGAGCACCTGGCCGAGCTGGCCGCGCGCGCCACGGTGCCCGCCGGCGAGCGGCTGCAGCGCCTGCTGCACCCCTGGTCGGCGTTCGTCATCGTCCCGGTGTTCGGCCTGGCGAACGCGGGCGTGCGGCTCGACGCCGAGGCGCTGCGGGCGGCCGCGACGTCGACGGTCACGATCGGCGTGGCCGTCGCCCTGGTCGCCGGCAACACCATCGGCATCACCGGCGCCGCGACGCTCGCGATCCGGACCGGCCTCGGCCGGCTGCCCGGGCGGGTCCGCTGGGGCCACCTGGTGGGCGGCGCCGTGCTGGCCGGGATCGGGTTCACCATCTCCCTGTTCATCGCGGAGCTGGCGTTCGAGGGCGAGCTCGTCGAGCAGGCCAAGATCGGCATCCTGGCGGGGTCGCTGATCGCGGCGGTGCTGGGCACGGTGCTGCTGCGCATCCTCGGCGACCGGCTGCCCCTGTGCTCGCCCGACGAGGAGCTCCCGACCGGCCTGCCGCCGCGACCCTGGGTCGCCGGGTCCTGATCCCCGGCCGGTCGTCGCGGCGCCACCCGCGCGAACGGGTGCCGCCGCGACGATCGGGTGGGAGCGGGGCGCGCGGGCGCGCGCCGGGCGTCAGGGCGCGCCGGGCGTCAGGGCGTCGGGGGTGCCGCGGCGACGGCGGCGCGGAGCGCCGGCAGCTCGACCGGCCCGGCGTAGCGCTCGCCCTGGACCAGCAGCGTCGGCGTGCCCCGCACGCCGAGCCCCAGACCGCCCACGTAGTCCGCCTCGACCAGGTCCGCGAACCGCTGCGCACCCTCGCCCGCCACGACCGCCGGGTCCAGCCCGAGGCGCGCGCCCGCGGCCCGGAGGTCCTGCTCGGTCAACCGGTCCTGCTGCCCGAACAGCAGCCGCTGCATCTCCCAGAACAGCCCCTGCTCCGCGGCGGCCTCGGCCGCGAGCGCCGCGATCAGCGCGTGCGGGTGCACCTGGAACAGCGGGAAGTGCCGCCACACGAGCCGCACCCCGCCGTCGGACTCCTCGACCAGGCGCCGGAGCACGGGCTCGGCGGACCGGCAGTAGGGGCACTCGAGGTCGCCGTACTCGGTGATCGTGACGGGCGCGGCGGGGTCGCCGAGGACGAGCCGGGGGGCCTGGGCGTCGGGCATGACCCCAGCATGCCGTGCCGGCGCCCCGTCGCCCGCGACGCGCCCCGGCCCCGGCACCCGTCAGCGCGGCCGCATCGGCGGGCTGGCCGTCCCCGCCCCGCGCGCGATGCCCGCGACGAGCTGCCGCATCGCCTGCACCCCGGTGTACCGGGGGTGGAAGCCGAGCTGCCGCTCCGCGCGGCCCGTGTCGAGCACCGGCGCCGAGGCCCCCATGTCGAACCACCCGGGCCCGACCGGCGCCAGCCGGGCGTGCCACGCCAGCGCGAGCGCCGTCCGGACGGGCGCGTGCGGCACCTCCCGCCACCGGCCGCGCGACACCACGTCGGCGACGTCGGCGGCCCGGATGATCCCGGGCCCGGCGACGTTGTACGGCCCGCGCGCCTGCCGGACCACCGCCTCGCGGTACGCGTCGGCCAGGTCGTCGGCGTGCACCGCCTGGAGCCGGAACCCCGCCGGCCACGGCAGCACCGGCAGCCGGCCGTCGAGCACGCCGGCCGGGACGAACGGGCCGAGGAAGTACCGCTTGATCTCGTGGCCGGCCGCGTGCTGGAACACCAGCGCGGGTCGCAGCCGGGCGATGGTCAGCGTCGGGTAGCGCAGCTCGGCCTCGTCCAGCAGCCGCTCGACCGCGACCTTGTCGACGCTGTAGTCCGACGACCGGACGCCGCCGGTGTCCCACTCCTCGTCCCGCGGCTCGTCCGCGTACGACGGGCTGTACGCGCCGACCGAGGACGCCACCACCAGGTGCGGCACGCTCGCCTCGACCACCGCCCCGAGCACCCGGCGCATCCCGTCGACGTTGACCCGGCGGAGCTGGTCGCGGTCGTGGCTGGGCTGGATCAGCCAGGCGAGGTTGACCACCGCGTCCGCCCCGGCGAACACCCGGCGCAGCCGCTCGACGACGGGGCCGTCCGGGCCGCGCTCTCCGATGTCCACGGCGTGCCAGTCGGTGGTGTCGTACGGCGGGGGCGGCGTCCTGCCGGGAACGCGGCGGGCGACGCCGACCAGGGAGGTGACGGTGGGGTCGTCCCGGAGCCGGCGCAGCACCGCGGTGCCGACGTTGCCGCTGGCCCCGACCACGACGACCCTCACCGCGCCTCCTCCTGCGCCGGCCGGCCCGGCTCCCCGTCCTCCGCGAACGCCTGCTCGCGCGCGACCTGGCCGAGCCGGGTCAGCGTCGCGATCTGCTCGTCCGCCTGGTCCAGCAGCCGCTGCAGCTGCGCGGGCTCCAGGCCCAGGTCGTCCGCCCAGATGTGCAGCGTCTCCCAGAGCCCGCGCTTCGCGATGACGGCGCCGCGCATGAGGTCGATCTCCAGCACGGCGGTCAGCGGTGACGGGTCGGTCAGCCGGCCGTTCGGCTTCAGCCGCCCGACCCGCTCGGCGGCCGCGAGGCCGAGGCGCTTGACCACGGACGGGCGCACGTCGAGCCGGTACGCGGTGTCGCGCAGCCACTCGCGCTCGTCGGTGACCTCCTGCGCGATCCGGGCGAGCGCCGGGCCCAGGGGCGTGTCCGCGTAGGCCTCCGCCATCCGGCCGAACCGCGCGCTGCCGCCCTCCGCCCCGGCGAGGTGGTCGCCGAGGTAGGAGTCGAGCAGCGTGCGGTCGAGCCGCCTCACGGGGTGGCGGCGCCGCCGCCGTCCGCCCCGTCCGCCCGGGGGTTCAGGTTGTCGGGCTCGGCGTCGGTGTCGACGTCGCCCTCGTCGCCGCCGGTGGCCTGCGTCCCGGTGCGCGGGTTGAGCATCTCCGGGTCGGAGTCGGGGTCCTCAGCGGGGTCGTAGCCGTTCTGCGTGGTGTCGTCGGTGCTCATGGGCCCACGCTGGCACCAGCACCGGGACCTCGCACGCCGAACGGCCCCGCTCGGGCCGCCGGGACGATCGTCCCTGGTGCCCGCTGCGTGGCTCTGGTGCACGGACCCCCGCCCGCGCTGGTTACCATCGAGTCGTGCCCTCAACTGTCGAGCCGGTCGATGTCGTCCTGGTCGGTGGCGGGATCATGTCCGCCACGCTCGCCACCCTGCTCTCCGAGCTCGAGCCGTCCTGGCGGATCGAGATCGTCGAGCGGTTGGACGGGATCGCCCTGGAGAGCACCGACGCGTGGAACAACGCGGGCACCGGCCACGCCGCGCTCTGCGAGCTGAACTACACGCCCGAGCGGGCCGACGGCTCGATCGACATCGCCAAGGCGGTGACGATCAACGAGCAGTTCGCGCTGTCCTGCCAGCTGTGGGACCACCTGCGCGACGAGGGCCGCCTGCCGGACGACGGCTTCCGGTCCGCCGTGCCGCACCTGACGTTCGTCCGTGGCGCCGCCGACGTCGACTACCTGCGCCGCCGGCACGCCGCGCTGACCGCGCACCCCCGGTTCGCGCACCTCGAGTACTCCGAGGACCCCGCGACCATCGCGTCCTGGGCGCCGCTGGTCATGGCCGACCGCGACCCCGACGAGCCCGTCGCGGCCACCCGCGCCCTGGACGGCCTCGACGTCGACTTCGGCACCCTGGCGCGGCACATGGTCGACGACCTCGTGGCCCGCGGCACCCGGGTCCGGCTGCAGCACGAGGTCCGGCGGATCAGCCGGCGCCGCGGCGGCGGCTGGCGGCTGCACCTGGTCGACCGGGCGTGGAACGCGAGCCCGAAGCGGTCGACGCTCGACGCGCGGTTCGTGTTCATCGGCGCGGGCGGCGGGGCGCTGCGGCTGCTGCAGGCGGCCGGCATCCCCGAGATCAAGGGCTACGGCGGCTTCCCGATCAGCGGCCAGTTCCTGCGCACCACCGACCCGGCGCTCGTGGAGCGGCACCGCGGCAAGGTCTACGGCAAGGCCGCCGTCGGCTCCCCGCCCATGTCCGTGCCCCACCTCGACACCCGCGTGGTGCAGGGCAGCCCGGCGCTGCTGTTCGGCCCGTACGCCGGGTGGAGCATGAAGTTCCTCAAGGCCGGCTCCTGGACCGACCTGGTCCGCACCGTCCGGCCCGGCAACCTGATCCCGCTGGTCGCGGTGGCCGTGCACAACCTCGACCTGCTCAAGTACCTGGTCACCGAGGTGCTCGCGAACCGCGACGCCCGGCTGCGCACCCTGCGCGGCTTCATGCCGACGGCCCGCGAGCGGGACTGGGAGCTCATCACGGCCGGCCAGCGCGTCCAGGTCATCAAGCGCGGCAAGGGCGGCGGCGTGCTGGAGTTCGGCACCGAGCTGATCACCGCTGCCGACGGCTCGATCGCCGGGCTGCTCGGCGCCTCGCCCGGGGCGTCGACCGCGGCGTCGGCGATGCTCGACCTGCTGCGCCGGTGCTTCCCCGACCGGTTCGCCGGCTGGCGGCCGCGGCTCGAGGAGATGATGCCGCAGCTCGCCGAGCGCGCGGGTGGCCGCAGCGTGCCGGGCGGCGGCGAGGCCCCGGACGCGGACCCCGACCTGGAGACCGACGACCCGGCGCGCCCGGGCGCGGGCGGCCCGGGCGACTCCGGCACGGAGGGCGTCGGCCACGAGCCCGGCCCGGAGCCGCGGGACGCGTCCGCGCGCGCGTCGGCCCGTCGCCC
>NZ_JAKRMS010000189.1 GCF_022346185.1 Cellulomonas sp. ACRRI
CCCCCCCCCGCCGCCCCCACCGCCGTGCCCGCCCCCGACACCCCTCACGGAGCCCGCCGTGCCCCGCACGTCCGCCACCCGCCGTCTCCGGCAGCCCGCCGCGCTCGCCCTCGCCGTGGGCCTCGCGCTGCTGCCGGCGCTCGGTGCGCCCGCCCTCGGCCAGGCCGCCGCGGCGGCCGCGACCGAGCGCACCACCTGGGCGCTGGAGCCCGCGACCCCCGAGGGCCCCGACGGGCGGGTCTCCTACCGGCACACCCTCGACCCCGGCGCCGAGATCACCGAGCACGTCGCGCTGACCAACTTCAGCGAGCACCCGGTGACCTTCCAGGTCTACGCGGGCGACGGCGTGCTCACCTCCGACGGGCAGTTCGACCTGCCCCCGGCGGGGACCACCCCGGTCGGGGCAGGGTCCTGGATCGCGATGGGCGACCCGGCGGGCGCCCTCGCCGAGCCCGGGACCATGCAGCACCTGGAGGTCGCCGGGGGCGGCACCGTCACCCTGCCGTTCGTCGTGCGCGTCCCCGCCGAGGCCACGCCCGGCGACCACCCCGCCGGGATCGTCGCCGCCGTGGCCACGAGCACCGCCGACGGGGCCGGGGTCGACAGCCGGGTCGGCGCCCGCCTGCACCTGCGGGTCACCGGGGACCTGGTCACCGCCCTCGCGGTGCCCGAGGTCGTGGCGACCTACGTCCCGTCCTGGAACCCGTTGGCCGCCGGCACGCTGCGGCTGGAGTACCAGATCGCGAACGTCGGCAACGTCCGGCTCGGCGGTACCGTCGCCACCCACGTCGCCGGCCCATTCGGCCTTGCCGGGGGCGGCACCGAGGGGCCGGACCCGCGGGAGGTGCTGCCCGGCGCCTCCGTCCCCGTCATCACCGAGGTCCCCGCCTGGCCGCTGGGGCGGCTGTCCGGGGAGGTGACGATCACCCCGGTCGTCGTGGGCGAGGACGCGCTCACCGGCGCCTCCGTCCTGGTGCAGGTGCCGTTCAGCGCGTGGGCGCTGCCGTGGGTGCAGGTCGCCGTGGTGGTCCTGGTCGCCGCCGCCGTGGTCGCCGCCGTGCTGCTGCGCTGGCGCCGCGCCGAGGCCGCTCAGCGACGGATCGACGAGGCGGTCGCCGCCGCCCGCGCGGCCGCCGGGCCCCCGTGGGCCCGCTGACCGCGCCTCGCGGAGTCCGCCCTCGACCGCCTACCGTCGGGGCATGACGCAGCTCGACCTCACCGGGCGCACCGCGCTCGTCACCGGATCCACCCAGGGCATCGGTGCGGCGATCGCCGCCGGCCTCGCCCGCGCCGGGGCCCGCGTGGCCGTCAACGGCCGCACCGCCGGCTCGGTCGACACCGCTGTCGCGCGGCTGGCCGCGGAGCACGGGGACGGCCCCGGGTCGTTCGTCGCCGCACCCGGCGACGTCAGCACCGACGCGGGCGCCGAGGCGGTCCGCGCCGCCGTCCCCGACGTCGACGTGCTGGTCAACAACCTCGGCATCTTCGAGGCCCGCCCGGCGCTGGAGATCACCGACGACGAGTGGCGCCGGTACTTCGAGGTCAACGTGCTCGCCGCCGTCCGGCTGACCCGGGCGTACCTGCCGGGGATGACCGGGCGCGGGTGGGGCCGGGTGCTGAACATCGCCTCGGACTCGGCCGTCGTCATCCCGGCCGAGATGATCCACTACGGGATGTCGAAGACCGCCCTGCTCGCGGTGTCCCGCGGCTTCGCCAAGGAGGCGGCCGGGACCGGGGTCACGGTGAACTCGGTGATCGCCGGACCGACGCACACCGGCGGCGTCGAGGACTTCGTGTACTCGCTGGTCGAGAAGGACCTCCCGTGGGACGAGGCGCAGCGCGAGTTCATGCGGCGGCACCGGCCGCAGTCGCTGCTGCAGCGGCTGATCGAGCCCGAGGAGATCGCGAACCTGGTGGTGTACCTGGCATCACCGCTGGCGTCGGCGACGACCGGTGGCGCGGTGCGGGTGGACGGCGGGTACGTGGACGCGATCCTGCCCTGAGGCCGCTGGTAGGGTCGCCGCGTTCGTGGGAGGGCTGGCTGAGCGGCCGAAAGCGACGGTCTTGAAAACCGTTGGGGCGTCGAAAGGCGTCCTCGTGGGTTCGAATCCCACGCCCTCCGCCCGTCGGCGGTGGTCCCGGCCCGCACGCCCTCCGGCTCGTCGCCTAGGACGCCGAGCCGGTGACCTCCAGCGCAGCCCGCGCGCGCTCGTCGATCCCCTCGGCGACACGCGCGGTGTCGATGCCGTGCGCCACCACCTCGCCGAGCGCGGTGCGCACCCGTGTCGCGACGGTGGCCACGGTCCGGGCGACGACCTCCGGGTCCGCACCCCACGAGGTCGACTCGCGCACCAGGTGCCCCGCGGTCAGGTGGCGCAGCCGACCGGTGCCGTCGAGGCTGTGCCCGAAGGACTGGTACATCGGGTTCAGCAGGTACACGGGGGCGACGTCGTACAGCGGGGCCATCGAGAACGTCGCCGTCTCGTCGATCGCGAGGGAGTAGTTCTTGGAGTGGGCGTCGCCGTTGCCGACGATGAGGTTGAACGCCAGCTGACCGACCAGCTCGGTGACGAACCCGACCGGGTCCACCGCCTCGACGCCGGCGTCGACCGCGATGCGTCGCAGGCGCTCCTCGCCGGTGCCGGACTCGTACTTGTCGCGCGCCGCTACGCCGAGCGCCTGGGTGAAGTCCTCCTGGTGGCTGCGTCGCCCGTGCGTGCGGTCGAAGCGCTCGACGACCAGGGCGAGCCTCCCGTCGAAGTCCGCGAGCTCGGTGTGCGCGGCGGGGAGGCCGGCGGCCCGTGCCACGCGCAGCGTCCAGTCCTCCCACCGGATCAGGTCGGCCGGGCCGACGTCGGTGACCGGCTCCGGCTTGATGATGTGCGTCGACATCGCACCGGCTGCGGGCCACGCCCAGCCGTCCCGCGTCCGGGTCAGGAGGACCTTGGACTGGATCCCGCCGAGCGACGCGCTCACGACCTCACCTTCGGGCGGTTCGAGCGTCGGCAGGTTCGACACGATGCGGTCGACCTCGGCGGCCGTGAGCGGCACGAGATGCCCGTCCGGGGCGGGGCCGTCGTCGTCGGTGAGCTGGATCGCACCAGCGCACTCCCGGCCGATCCGCGCGAGAAGGGCGAAGGTGTCCCCGGGGCGGATGCGGTGCTGCCGTTCGAGCGCACCGCGCACAGCACCCTCGGGCAGGAGGTTGTCGAGGAAGCGCTCGAGGTGGTCGCCCTGGACGCGCTTCTCGGTCAGCGGCAACGACAGGGACAGTGGTCTGGCGCCGATGCCCCAGGTGTCCAGCGCCTCGCTGTCGTAGCGCATGCGCAGACGGCCGTTCCGCAGCTGCTCGAGCTCGGCGAGGTGCCGGCCTCGGAGCCAGACGTGCAGCACCCGACTCATCTCGTCACCCTGACGGTCGAGCCCCGGGGGACGACGACGAGTTCGTAGCCGCACGCGGACAGGGCGTCGACGAGGGTGTCGGTGCCGGCAGCGTTCGCGCGCTCCATGCGTGAGATCGTGGGGCGCGACGACCCGATCGCGGCCGCGAGGTCGTCCTGGGTGTAGCCGCGCGCGGCGCGCGCGCCCTTGAGGGCGGCGGCGAGCGCGGGCAGCGAGCGCGCCCGGTAGAAGCGCTGCGTCACCCGTGATTCATCTGGGTGCTCGGTCATGCATGAAGCGTATCTGATTCACGACGTCTTCGACCGCTCGATACGTCACATCTGATGCGTTCCGGGCGGTCACCACGCCGCGCGGGCTGCGAGCCCCAGGGTGTACTCCTCCCAGTACGTCCCGGCGGCCGGGCCGCCGTTGCACGTCCCGTCCGAGCGCCCGACCGTCTTGATCCACAGGTTCGCCACGTGCGGGCCCGGTCCGGTCGCGCCGGGGCGGGCGCCGAGCGCGCGCCCGTCGGGGTTGCACCACACGGTGCCGTCCGGCCCGGCGAGGGGCCCGGCGCCGTTGCGCGAGGTGTCGACGACGAACGCCTTCCCGCCGAGCAGCGCCGACAGGTAGGTGCCGTACGCCTCCTCGTGCGCGCTGCGCTGGAAGTTCGACACGTTGACGGAGAAGCCCGCCGCGCGGTCGACGCCCGCGGCGCGCAGCCGCAGCGCCATGTCCCGGAGCTGGTCGGCGCTCCAGCCGAAGCTGTTGCTGCTGGCGGCGTCGAGGTAGACCTCGGCGCCGGCGGCGGCGTAGGCCTCCACGGAGGTGCGCAGCAGCGCGAGGCGCTCGTCGCGGTCCCCGCACCGGTCGAGGTGCAGCAGCGCGTCGGGCTCGACCACGACGACGGCGCGCGCGCCGCGCAGGCCCGCGGCGACGCCCGTGACCCAGGCGCGGTACTCGTCGGCGGTCGCGAGACCGCCGGCCGAGTACGACCCGCAGTCGCGGTGCGGGATGGCGTAGGTGACGAACACCGGCGTCCGGCCCGCCGCGGTCGCCGCGGCGGCGTAGGTGCGGACGGCCGTGGTGCCGTCGGCGGGGCCCAGCCACCGCGCCGACCCGCCGCCGGCGGCCTCGTCGAGCAGCGCGGCGTCGGCGGTGCGGCCCTCCGCGCGCGCGGTGGCCGCGGCACGGGCGACGTCGGAGGCCGGGTCGGCGTACTGCGGAGCGCCGGACAGCACGGTGCGGTAGACCTTCTCGCCCGAGCCGGTCCCCGCGTCCGTCGACGAGCCACCCGGACCCGAGCCGGGACGGGTCACCACCGGCAGCGCGGCGGGCAGGGGCAGCGTCACGACGGCCGGCACCCTCTCGGTGGTCGGGGTCGGCGAGGACCAGACGCTCGACCCGTCCGTGGCGATCAGGTAGACCCGGGCGTGGTCCTTCACGACGAGCCGCGCGCCGGGGGACGTCGCGCCGGCCGACCACAGCACCGCGCCGCCCGGGGAGACCACCTGGAGGTCTCCGGCGGTGGTCACCCGCGCGGAGGCGCCGGCGACGGACGTGCTCGTCCGCCAGACGACGGTCGCGCCGCGGGTGAGGACGAGGTCGCCGTCGGCGCCCATGGTGAGCCGCACGTCCCCGGTGGCGATCGACTCACCCCGGAGCAGCAGGCCGCCCGGCGGCACCCGGTCGGCGGCGGACGTCCGGAGGGCGGGCCCGTCGGTGGTGGACTTCCACACCAGCCGGCCCGCGGTGTCCACGGTGTACACGACGCCGTCCGGCTTCACGATCGACCGCGCCCCGGCCGACGCGGCGCCCGTCGTCCAGAGCACCGCCCCGGACGCGGACCGCACCTCCAGCGCCCCCGACGGCTGCTGCACGAGCCGCGCCCCCGGGTTGCCCGTGGTCCCGGTGTGCCACAGCACCGGCCCGTCCCCGAGCCGCACGGTCACGTCGCCGTCGGCCCCGACCGCGAGGGTGTGGGCGCTGCCCACCGCGGTGAGCGCGGTGCCCGCGGTGAGCACCTGGCCGGAGGTGAGCCGGTCGCCGGCGGCGGCGGCAAGGGCTCCCACGCCGGCCACGGCGCCCGCGCCCGCGGCGGACGCGGGAGCCGGGGCGAGCGCGACGGCCGCGAGCAGCCCGACGGTGGCCGCCCGGACGGCGACGGCGAGCGGTGCGGACCAGCGGGAGGTCGGGCCGGGCGGCCACCGTCGGGCTG
>NZ_JAKRMS010000018.1 GCF_022346185.1 Cellulomonas sp. ACRRI
CGTGCGGAGAACCGCGCGGTGGGGGCGCGCCCCGCGCGGGCCGCCCCGGGGAACCGGGGGGCCCGGCCCGTGCTGGTGGGGGGGTGGGGGGGTGCTCAGGCGACGACCATCGCCCCCCGCACCCGCTCGACCAGCTCGGCCGGGACCTCCGTGAGCCCGTGGTCGGCCTGCGCGTGCCGCGCCACCTCGGCGAGGATCTCGTCCTCGGTGCCGGTGAACGCGCGGGCGCAGCCCGGGACGACGTCGCCGCAGCGGAAGGCCTTCATGGTGGTGTCCTCTTCCTGGGTTCTGGGGACCCCGGCGGGGCCCCTCGTCCACCGGCGCCGGTCAGGCGCCGGGTGAGTCGCAGACCGCGAGCACGAGCGCGTCGAGCGGCACGGTCCCGACGACCGCGCCGTTGACGTCGGTGCAGACCAGCGGGTGCCAGCGCCGCGGCTCGGGCCGGAGCATGGCGCGGCGCGCGGCCTCCGCGAGGGACGCGCTCGGCGCGACCGTCATCGCCGGCGCCCACCGGCCGACGCCGTCCCGGACCTCCGCGACCCGGCCGTCGTCCCGCAGCAGCACCTCGGCCCCGTCGCGGTCCCGCCCGGCGCGGGCCGGTCGCACGACGCTCGCGACGTTCCCCGTGAGCGACGCGCGCGACGCCGTGGCGCGGATGTGCGCGGCCTCCTCGGGCGGCAGCGCGGGCAGCATCTGCAGCTGCGGGCGGCCCAGCGCCCAGCCCTGCGCGAGCGGGACGCGGAGCGCGATCAGGGCGTCGAGCTCGGCGCGCGTCTCGACGCCCTCGGCGAGGATCCAGCCGTCCATCCGTCCGACCAGGTCGCCGAACACCTCGACGAGGGCCCGCTTCACCGGGTCCGCGTCGATGCCGGTGATCAGCGCGCGGTCGAGCTTCACGACGTCCGGGCGGAGCGCGAGCAGCAGCTCCAGGCCCGCGTACCCGGTGCCCGCGTCGTCCATGGCGACGAGCGCGCCGGCGCCCCGCACCCGGTCGAGCGTCGCCAGCACGCGGCCGTCCTCGTCCAGCCGGGTGTGCTCCGTCAGCTCCAGGACGAGGCGGGACAGGTCGGTGTGCCGCAGGAGCGCGCCGGCGACGGCGTCGTCCGCGAGCAGGTGCGGGTCGACGTTGACGGTGAGGAACGTGTTCGGCGGCAGGTCGGCGCGCGCGGCGACGGCCTTCTCCAGCACGCGCGCCTGGAGCGCCGGGTTCGCGCCCCAGCGGTGCGCGGCCGCGAACCAGACGTCGGGCGTGGCGCGCCACGGCCCGTCGAACCGAGACAGCAGCTCGTACCCGGCGACGAGGCCCGTGGTGAGCTCGACCACGGGCTGGGCGTGCAGGACGTGCGCGGCGGGATCCGCGAGGACGTGCCGGAGGGCGTCCCGCCAGCGCGGGTCGTCGACCGGTGGGGCCGTCGGCTCGGCGTCGATGACGGCCCTCCTTCCGGGCAGCGGGGGGGTCGGCGGCGGCCGGCCCGGGGTGCCGACGGTACGTGCCGCGGACGGGCCGCGGGGTGCCCCGGTGCACGTGGGCAGGGGTTTCACCCGGTGCGCGGCGTGGTTCACCCGGGCCGCGCGGACGAGCCGCGTGGCGCCCGTGCTCGGTCTCAGGCCGGCTGCCAGAGCTCCACGCGGTTGCCCTCGGGGTCCGTCACCCAGCCGAACCGCCCGACGCCCGCCATGTCCTGCGTCTCCGCGGCGACGTCGGCGCCGCGCTCCCGCAGCTGCGCGAGCATCGCGTCGAGGTCGCGGACCCGGAAGTTCAGCATCGTGGCCTGCTCCGGCGACCCGAAGTAGTCGGTGTCCGGCTCGAACGCGGCGAACACGGTCGGGCCGGCCTCCTGCTGCCACAGGCCGTGCTCGTCGTCCTGGACCCCGAGCAGCTCTCGGTACCAGCGCGTGAGCGCCTCCGGGTCGCGCGCCCGCAGGAAGTAGCCCCCGATGCCGAGCACGCGCTCCACTCCGCTCACCGCCCGGCCAGGACGAGGACGACGACCGCGGCGAGCAGCAGGAACGGGGCGGCCTCGGCCAGCAGCGCCCGTGTCGGCCGGGGCGCGCGGGCGGGCGCGTCGCGCACGCTGGCGCCGAACGGCGCGCCGTTCGTGGCGGGCCGCTCGCCGAGCGGCCGGCGGTCGGTCGGGTCGGGCCGGTCGTCGTCGGGCATCGCTCCCCCGTCCGGGTCGGTCGTCTGCCCCCGAGCGTGCCAGCGGGGCGGTGGCGCTGTACAGAGCGTTCGCCCGTCCACGCCGCGGGGCCGGCCGGTCAGCCCGCCTCCGGCGCGAGGGCGGCGATCTTCCGCTGCAGCACCCGCCGCTCCGCCGGGTTGGGGCACAGCGCGGCGGCGCGCGCGAGGTCGTCGCGCGCCTCGGCGTCGCGGCCGAGCCGGCGCAGCAGCTCGCCCCGCACCGACGGCAGCAGGTGCGACCCGGCGAGCACCCGCTCGGAGACGAGCCCGTCCACCACGGCGAGGCCGGCGGCGGGGCCGCGCGCCATCGCCACGGCGACGGCGCGGTTGAGGTCGACGACCGGCGACGGTGCGAGCCGGCCGAGCGCCTCGTACAGCACGAGCACCCGCTCCCAGTCGGTGGCGTCGACGGACGCCGCGACCGCGTGGCACTCGGCGATGGCGGCCTGGAGCCCGTACGCGCCGAGGCCGCGCCCCACCCGCCCCGCGGCCGCGAGCGCCGCGCGACCCCGGCGGATGGCGTCCCGGTCCCAGCGGCGGCGGTCCTGGTCCTCGAGCAGGACCGCCGACCCGTCCGCGGCGACCCGGGCCGGGAACCGCGCGGCGGTGAGCTCGAGCAGCGCGAGGAGCCCGAGCACCTCGGGCTCGTCCGGCGCCACGTGCGCCAGCACGCGGGCGAGCCGCACCGCCTCGCGCGCCAGGTCCGGGCGCAGCCAGTCCTCCCCGGAGGTCGCGGTCGACCCCTCGGTGAACACCAGGTACACGACCGCCAGCACCGAGCCCAGGCGCTCGCGGCGCTCGGCACCCTCGGGGACGGCGAACGGGACCCGGGCGGCGGTCAGGGTCTTCTTGGCCCGGGTGATCCGCGCCTGCACGGTGGCCGTGGGGACCAGGAACGCACGGGCGATCTCGTCGCTCGTCAGCCCGCCGACGACCCTCAGCGTCAGCGCGACCTGCGCCTCCCGCGAGAGCACCGGGTGGCACGCGACGAACATGAGCGCGAGCACGTCGTCGCCGATGGCGTCGGGGTCCCGGAGCAGGTCCGCGTCGGGCGACGCCCCGGGCCCGTCCGCGGCGCGGGCCAGGGCCGCGTACCGGTCGTCGAGGGCGCTCCGCCGCCGGAACGCGTCGACGGCGCGCCGGCGGGCGGTCGTGACCAGCCACCCCGCGGGGTTCGCCGGCACGCCCGTGCGCGGCCACGCGACGAGCGCCTCGGCGAGCGCCTCCTGAGCGGCGTCCTCCGCGAGGGCGAGGTCGCCGGTGGACCGCGCCAGGGTCGCGACGATCCGGGCGGCGTCCGCGCGCCAGACCGCCTCGACCGCGGCGCGGCCCTCCCCCGGCGTCGGCGTCAGAGCTGGCCCGTCGCCTCGCGCCACGCCCGCTCCCGCTGGATCCACGGGTTGTCCTGGGGGAACTCGTCGATGCTCGCGACCCGCCGCACCTCGACCTTCACCCCGGGGCCCTCGAGCGGCGCGCGCCGGGCCCACTCCACCGCCTCCGGCCGGGACGCGACGTCGAGGATCCAGTAGCCGCCGAACAGCTCCTTCGCCTCGCTGTAGGGGCCGTCGGTGACGACCGGCGGGGTCTGCGCGTAGTCGACGACGACGCTCTCGGCCGGGTCGTCGGACAGGCCCTCCATCGCGACGAGCACCCCGGCGGCGATGAGCTCCTCGTTGAACCGGCTCATCTTCTCGATCATGTCCTCGTCCTCGACGCCGGTGGCGCCCGGCGCCCACTCGTCGGTGCTCCGCATGATCAGCATGTACTTCACGGCACTGCCCCTCCCTGGTCGCGGGTCCCTCGTCCGGACCCTCTCACCCGGGTGTCGAACGGGGAACCCGCGGATCGACACGGGCGGCGGGGCGAGCGGTGCGTCACCCGCGCGCGTGCTCCGCCACGAACCGCGCCACGTCCGCCGTCTCCCGGTCGTCCATCGTGTGCCCGAGCCCCGGGTACCGCCGGGTCGTCGCGGCCGCGTGCCGCGCGGCCCACGACGCCAGGCGGGCCGCCCAGGCGTCGGGGACGACGTCGTCGCGGTCGCCGTGGCAGCACAGCACCGGGGGGCGCGCCCGGGTCACGGCGAGGTCGCGCCGGTCCCGTGCGACGGCGAGGAACGCCGACAGGGTGACCGCGTACCGGTACCGGTCGGGGGCGGCGCGCAGCAGCTGCACCGCGACGGCGCCGCCCTGCGAGAAGCCGACGAGCCCCGCCGACGACCAGCCCGGCTGCGCGTCCAGCCAGCGGGCCACCCCGGCGGCCGACTCCTCGAACCCGGTGGGATCCGCCCTGCTGACGTCCGCCCAGGCCCACCGGTCGCGCACGGGGAGCCGCCCGGCGAGGGCCACCCCCACCGCGCCGGTCGGCAGGGCGGCGAAGAACCGCGCCATGTCCTCGGGGACGCCCCCGGCGCCGTGCAGCAGCACGACCAGGTGCCGATCGCGCCCGTCCGCGGCCGACGACGCGTCGGACCACAGTGCGCCGGCGTCGACCGCCCGCGGCTCGCCGCCGCCCGTCGTCAGTCCCCCCGTCGGGCGAGCACCACGTGCTCGAGCCCGGGACGGTCCGGCGCGTCCCGCACGTCGACCACCGTCAGCCCCGCCGCGGCCAGCGACGCCCGCACCTCGGCCAGCGTCCGGAACCGCAGCGTCGACGCCGACGGCACCTCGGTGCCGTCCGGGAACCGGAACACCGACCGGAACGACACCAGCGGCAGGGTGACGGCGGTGACCGCGAACTCCTCCACGACCCGCCCGGTGCCGGGCACGTCGCGCTCGCTCCCGGCTTCGCCCTCGGCCCAGGCCTCCCACGCGCGGGCCTCCGGGCGGCGCGTCTCGAGCACCAGGTGGCCGCCCGGCGCGAGCGCGGCGCGGATGCCGCGGAGCGTGGCGGACCAGTCGGCGTCCTCCAGGAACACCTGCGCGACGTTGCCCGTCATGGTGACGAGGTCGACCGCCAGGGGCGGCAGCGTCGTGGCGTCGCCGTGCAGCCAGGTGACGCGGTCGGCACCGGGCTTGGCGCGCGCGACGTCGAGCGAGGCGGCCGCCGGGTCCACGCCCGTGACCGCCAGCCCGTCGCCCGCCAGCAGCAGGGCGAGCGTGCCGGTGCCGCAGCCGACGTCGAGCACCCGGCGCGCGCCGACCTCCCGGGCGACCGCGCGGTAGAGCTCGAGGTCCGCGCGGTCGTCGTCGAACACGTCGTAGAGCGGGGCGAGCCGCGGGTCGGCGAAGATCGGGTCCGGCACGTCGGCCACGCTACGGACCCGCGGCCGGGGCGCGCGACAGGTTTCCCCCGCCGGTACCCGGCGGTCCGGCCCGCCGGGTACCGGTGGTGGTCCCGGTCAGCCGTGCGAGGGCTGGCCGGTCCCGGTCACCGTGGTCAGCAGGATCGCCGCGTCGCTGAGCGCCTCCACGCCGTGCCGGTCGTGCGTCAGCGTGGCCAGGAAGCCCGCCGGCAGCGTGTCGACGCGGCCGGCGCTGGAGACGGCGACCGTGCCGCGCAGCACGAGGATGCTGCCCGCCGGGGGGGAGTTGTGCTCGGCGAGCGCCGTGCCCGTGCGCAGCGCGATGACGGTCTGCCGCAGCGGCCCGTCGTGCACGACGATCTGCGCGCTGCGACCGTGCGGGTCCTGGTGGGCGAGGTCGATCTGCTCCTGCGCGAGCTGGTGCACGTCCATGCGGGGTTCCTCCCGGCGTCGTCGGCGGTTGCGCGTCCTACTCAACACGGCCCGGCGCCCGGCCGCTATCACCTGGCCGGCACGTCGCCCGCGGTGGCACCCTCGTGGCCGTGACGGACGAGGACATCTGGACCGAGCGGGTCGCCGCGCGCTACGACGCCGACAGCGCCGCGATGTTCGCCCCCGGGGTGCTCGGCCCGGCCGTCGGCTTCCTGGCGGCCAGGGCGCAGGGCGGCCGGGCGCTGGAGCTGGCCGTCGGCACGGGGCGGGTCGCCCTGGCGCTGGCGGACCGCGGCGTGCCGGTCGCGGGGATCGAGCGGTCGGTCCCGATGGCGGCCAGGCTGGCCGCGAAGCCGGGCGCGGACCGGGTGCCCGTGACGATCGGCGACATGGCGACGGCGACCGCCCCGGGCCGGTTCCGCCTCGTGTACCTGGTGTTCAACGGCATCACGAACCTGCTGACGCAGGAGGCGCAGGTGGCGTGCTTCGTGAACGCCGCCCGGCACCTCGAGCCCGGCGGGGCGTTCGTGTGCGAGGTGTTCGTCCCGCAGCTGCGCCGGCTGCCCCCGGGCGAGGTGGCGCTGCCGTTCGACGTGAGCGACGCGCACCTCGGCTTCGACCGGTACGACGTGGTGGAGCAGCGCCTGGTGTCGCACCACTACACCGTCGAGCCGGACGGCTCCGTGACCACCGGTCGCTCGCCGCACCGGTACGTGTGGCCCGCGGAGCTCGACCTGATGGCGCGGATCGCCGGGATGCGGCTCACCGAGCGCTGGGCGGACTTCGCGGAGGCGCCGTTCACCGCGGAGAGCACCGCGCACGTCTCGGTGTGGCGGACCGCGGGCCGAGACCGGGTCAGCGCCCCTCGGTGACCTCGCGGCGCTTCTGCTGGGCGGGGCGGGCCGGCTCGTGCGGCCCGTTCCACACCTGGATCGCGCCCCAGATCGACGCCGCGATCGGCACGGCCAGCACGGCGCCGGTGATCCCCGCGAGCACGGTGCCCACGGTCAGGGCGACCAGGATGACCAGGGGGTGCAGGGCCAGCGACCGCGCCATGACGACGGGCTGCAGGAAGTTGCCCTCGAGCTGGTTCACCAGGACGACGATGCCGACCACCACCAGCGCCTCGACCGGTCCGAGCGCCACGAGGGTGACCAGGGCCGCCAGGACGCCCGCCAGCGTCGCCCCGACCAGCGGGATGAACGCCAGCAGGAACACGAGCACGGACAGCGGGACCGCGAGCGGGACGCCCATGATCACCAGGCCGACGCCGATGCCGATCGCGTCGACGGCCGCGACGATCGCGGTGCCGCGGACGTAGCCGCCCATCGTCGTGACCACGCGGTGCCCGACCCGCTGCCCGCGCTCGTAGTGCTGGCCCTCGAACGGCCGGAGCAGGAACTCCCAGATGGCCGGGCCGTCCTTGAGGAAGAAGAACAGCACGACGACCATCAGCACGAACCCGGTGAGGAAGTTCGCGGTGGCGGACACGCCGGCGATCGCCCCGGCGCCGAAGCTGCTCGACGTGAGGAAGTCGGTCACGGCGGCCCGGGCGTCGGCGATCTGGTCGTCGCTGATCTGGAACGGCAGCCCGGACAGCGAGTCCTGCAGCTCCCCGACGCCGGCGACCGCCTGGTCCACCAGGTCGTCCCACTGGTGGATGACCGAGTACACGACCGCGGTGATCACCCCGCCGAGCACGCCGACGATCAGCACGAGCGCGATCCAGGTCGCCGCGATCGACGGCAGCCGGTGCCGGCGCAGCCAGGACACGAGCGGGTGGATGGCCGACGCGAGCACGAGCGCGATCAGCACGGGCACCACCACCAGGGTCAGCCGGGTGATCGCGAGCACCGCGACGGTCAGCAGCGCGAGCAGCGCCAGGGTCTGCACCGAGCGCGTGCCGACGCGGCCGAAGCCGTCCGCCCACAGCGCGCCGGCGCCCGGGCCGCGGGAGGCGTCGTCCCGCGCGACCTGCGCCGCGCGCACCGCGTCCCCGCCGGTCGGAGCGGTCGCCCTCCGTCGTCCGAACCACATGTGCCCGCCCCACCCCTTCCCGGTGTCCGTCTGCCGGGGACGGTACGGGGCGGTGTGCCGCCCCGCGAGCGGGCGCGCCGCCCGGGCCGAGGACGAGGTCCGGGTCCACCGCTCGGCTCGCGACGGACCCCGCGGGGCACCTGACGCCGGACCTCGCCCGGCGGCGCTGAGGCGCGCGCCCTGCCGCGGGCCGCCTCCGGCCTGGCGGCGCCCCGCGCGCGGCTACGATCCCCGGCATGGGGCAGCGAGTGACCATCACCGACGTGGCGCGGGACGCGGGCGTCTCCGTCGCGACGGTGTCGAAGGTCATCAACGGCCGGTACGGGGTGGCGCAGGCGACCTCGAGCCGGGTCATGGAGGTCATCGACCGGCTCGGGTACGAGTCGAGCCTCGTCGCGCGCAGCCTGCGCTCGCACCGCACCCACGTGCTCGGCATCCTCGTCGCGGAGTTCGAGCCGTTCTCCGCGGAGATCCTCAAGGGCGCGGCGGCGGCGCTCGCGGACTCCGGCTCCGGCTACGAGCTGCTCGCCTACACCGGCGGCCTGCACGGCCGCGGCGCGGGCTGGGAGCGGCGGTACCTGTCCCGGCTGAGCGGCACGCTCATCGACGGCGCGGTGCTGGTGACGCCGACCGTGGTCGACGCCGACGCCGACATCCCGGTGGTCGCGATCGACCCGCACACCGGTCCGACCGGGCTCCCCACGGTCGACTCCGACAACCTCGCCGGGGCCGTGCTCGGCACGGAGCACCTGCTCGGCCTCGGGCACCGGCGGATCGCGTTCGTCGGCGGCCGCCCCGACCTGGAGTCGTCGCGGCTGCGCGAGCAGGGCTTCCGCCGGGCGATGGCCGCCGCGGGGGTCCGGGTCGACGAGGTGCTGGTCCGCGAGGGCGACTACCGCAAGGAGCAGACCCGGGAGCCGGTGCGCGGCCTGCTGACCCTGCCGGACCGGCCGACCGCGGTGTTCGCGGCCAACGACCTGTCGGCGATCGCGACCATCGAGGTCGCGCGGGAGCTGGGCCTGTCGGTGCCCCGCGACCTGTCGGTGATCGGCTTCGACGACATCCCGGAGTCCGCGCAGACCGAGCCGCCGCTGACGACGGTGCACCAGCCGATCCAGCGCATGGGCGCCGCGGCGATCGGCCTGCTGACGGCGCTGCTCGACGACGGCGGGGCTCCCGACCCGCACGTGCGGCTCCCGACGTCGCTGGTCCGGCGGGGCTCGACGGCCCCGCCCGCCTGATCCCCGCCACCCCCGCACGAAGGAGTGCAGCCCCGTGCCCGACGTCCGCGTCCCCCGCCCCGCCGACCTCGACCACCGCGGTGCGCGCGCCGTGGTCACGGTCCTCGACGCCGGGGGACGCCCGGTGCCGGACACGGAGGTCGAGGTCGCGCAGACCCGGCACGCGTTCGGGTTCGGCTGCACGGCGTTCGAGGCGATCCCGGTCGCGAACGGCGAGCAGCCCGGCCCCGGCGACCCGGCGGCGGACGTGCTGCCCGCCGTCCTCGACCGGTGGCTCGACGTGTTCGACACGGCGACGCTGCCGTTCTACTGGTCCCGGTTCGAGCCCGAGCGCGGGCGCCCGGACACCGACCGGCTGCTCGCCGCGGCGCGCTGGCTCGCCGGGCGCGGGGTCCGGGTCAAGGGCCACCCGCTCGCCTGGCACACGCTCGCCCCGGCCTGGCTGCGGGACGTCCCGGAGGACGAGGTCGCGGCCGCCGTCCGGGACCGGATCACCCGGGACGTGACCGCGTTCCGCGGTGTCGTGGACACCTGGGACGCGATCAACGAGGTCGTCATCATGCCGGTGTTCGACAAGGAGCCGAACGGGCTGACCCGGCTGTGCGCCCGCGACGGCCGGGTGGCGACGGCCCGGCTGGCGTTCGACGCCGCCCGCGCGGCGAACCCGGGGGCGACGCTGCTGCTCAACGACTTCGACCTGTCCGCCGACTACGAGCGGCTGATCGGGGACTGCCTGGACGCCGGGGTCGGGATCGACGCGATCGGGCTGCAGACCCACATGCACCAGGGGTACCGGGGCGAGGAGTGGACGCTCGGGGTGCTCGAGCGGTTCGCGCGGTTCGGGCTGCCGCTGCACCTCACCGAGACGACGCTGCTGTCCGGGGACCTGATGCCGCCGGAGATCGAGGACCTCAACGACTGGCAGGTGCCGTCCTGGCCGTCGACGCCGGAGGGCGAGGCGCGGCAGGCCGACGAGGTCGAGCGGCACTACCGCACCCTGTTCGGGCACCCGGCGGTGCAGGCGGCGACCTACTGGGGGCTGTGCGACGCGGGCGCGTGGCTCGGCGCCCCCGCCGGACTGCTGCGGGCGGACGGGACGCCCAAGCCGGCCTACGCGGCGCTGCGGGGGCTCGTGCGCGGGGCGTGGTGGCTCGGCCCGACGCCGGTCCGCACGGACGCCGGGGGCCGCTTCGTCCTCGACGCCTACCTCGGCGACTACCGCGTGACCGCGGGCGGTCGCGCGGCGGCGCTGACGCTGGCCCCCTCGACGCCCCGCACGGAGGCCCGCCTGGCCTGACGCCCGGCCGCCCGCCCGGCGCGGCCCGCCCCCGCGTCCCCGCGTCCCGGTCCGCCCGACGTGCAGACGGTGCGCGGCCCCGGAGTCAGGCGCCCGGGGTCCAGGTGTACGGGCTGCCCGCGGCGATGCGCACGTAAGCGCCCGCGCCGCCCATGCCGCCCACCAGCCGGTCCGCCAGGGCCCGGCCCGGGTCGGACAGGATCGCGTCGTGGATCGGCGCCGCCACCCGCGGCCGCACGGCCCGGACGTAGTCGATCGCCTCGGCGAGCTTCATCCACGGGCCGGCGACGGGCACGAGCAGCACGTCGACGTCGGTGCCGGCCGGCGGCGGGGTGAACGAGTCGCCGGGGTGCAGCAGCGCCCCGTCGACCAGGTAGCCGACGTTGTGCACGCGGGGGACGTCGGGGTGGATGACCGCGTGCCACTCCCCCACGGCGCGGACCGCGAACCCCGCCGCCTCGAACGTCTCGCCCCCGGCCACGGCGTGCACCCGGTCCGCCGGCGCCCCGGCCTCCGTGAGCAGTGCCGCGACGCCTGCCGGGGCCCACGCGGCGAGCCCGTCCCGCCCGCGCAGGGCGGCGGCGAGGCGGTCGACGTCGAGGTGGTCGACGTGCTCGTGCGTGACCAGGACCGCGTCGGCGTCGTCCAGGACGGCGAGGTCGCTGAACGACCCCGGGTCGAGGACGAGGCGCCGCCCGTCGCGCTCCAGGCGGACGCAGGCGTGGCCCCAGTGGGTGATCTCGGCGGTGCCGCCGGTGGTGCTCTCGGACATGGGGCCAGCATCTCCCCAGGTGGGCGCGACGTCGAGCCGTCCGCGTAGGGGGCGCGCGATTCCGCGAACCCCGGCCCGCCCGTTACCGTGTGCCCGTGCTGGTGCTGGGAGTGTGCTCGCTCAAGGGCGGCGTGGGGAAGACATCCGTGACCCTCGGGCTGGCGTCCGCCGCGCTGGAGCGCGGGCTGCGCACGCTCGTGGTCGACCTGGACCCGCAGGGCGACAGCACGCTGGCGCTGGCCACGTCGGGCGCCGCGGGGGACGTCGCCGGGGTGCTCGACCAGCCCACCGCGGAGAGCATCGCCGCCGCCACCGCGCCCAGCGCCTGGGCCGAGGCGGGCCTGGACGTGCTCGTCGGGTCGGCGGCGTCCTCGCGGCACGACGCCTACGACGGCGCGGACGCCGACGTCGACCGGCTGCGCTTCGCCCTGGCCTGGGTGCACGACTACGACCTGGTGCTGGTGGACTGCCCGCCGTCGCTGGGCGGGCTGACCCGCACCGGGCTGACGGCGTGCGACCGCGCGGTCGTCGTCACGGAGCCGGGGTTGTTCTCGGTCACCGCGGTGGGCCGGGCGATGCGGACGATCGACGACCTGCGCCGCGGGCCGGCCGGGCAGCTGCAGCCGCTGGGCGTGGTGGTGAACCGGGTCAAGGCGCGGTCGGTCGAGCAGGCGTTCCGGCTGGACGAGCTCCGCGGCCTGTACGGGCCGCTGGTGCTGACCCCGTTCGTCCCCGAGCGCGCGGCGCTGCAGCAGGCGCAGGGCGCGGCGCAGCCGGTGCACGCGTGGCCGGGCCAGGGTGCGCGCGAGGTGGCCGGGGCGTTCGACGACCTGCTCGACCGGGCCCTGCGCGCCCCGCGCACCTGACGGTCAGCCGGCCGGCGGCTCCGCGGCGACGCAGCCGCAGCTCGCGCGCGGGATGAGCCGGGTCGGCAGCGTCCGGAACTGCGACGCCGCCGCCGGGTCCGCGACCCGGTCCTGCAGCAGCCGCACGGCGGTCCGGCCCATGTGCTCGAACGGCTGCCGGACCGTGGTCAGCGCCGGGGTCGACATCCGGCCCGCGAGGATGCCGTCGAACCCGGTCACCCGCACCTGCCCCGGCACGTCGACGCCGTGCCCCGCGAGGACGTCCAGGACCACGAGCGCGGCCTGGTCGCTCTGGCAGACCAGCGCCCCGGGCAGCCGGTCCGCCGCGGCCAGGTCGGTCAGGGCGGCGAGCCACTCCGTCGACGCGAGGCCCTCGTGCCCCGGCCCCGGCCGCGGCGCGTCCGGCAGCAGCGCCGCGACCGCGTCCCGGAACCCGGCGAGCCGCTCGGCGAAGTCGTACATCGAGCCCTCGCCCACGAACGCCAGGTCCCGCACCCCGTGCACGCCCACCAGGTGCCCGACGAGCCCGGTCATCGCCGCCCGGTTGTCCACCGCGACGTGGCTGAACGACGCGTCCGACCCGGGGGTGCTGAACGCGACGAGCGGCACGGACTGCGCGATGGCGTGCACCGCGTCGAGGCTGTGCGTGCCCGGGAAGATCGCGAGCCCGTCGACCCGCCCGGCGATGTCGTACATCGCCGCCCCGCTCGGCGCCCCGGAGGCGAGCAGCAGGGCGCGCCCGTTCTCCCGGCACTCCAGCGCGAACCCGCGCTCGACCTCGTCGACGTAGAGCGGGAACACGCGGGGGTCGCCCTCCGGGACCGCCGCCGCCTCGAGCGGGACGGGCGCGGACCCGCCGTCGGCGTCCGCGAGCATCATGTCGAACGAGTACAGCCCGAACGCCCCGGTGTCCCCGCGGGCCAGGCCGCGGGCGCTGGCGGACGGCACGTAGCCCAGCTCGTGCGCGGCGTCCATGACCGCCCGGCGGGTGGCGGCGGCGACGCGGGCGGGCTGCCGGAACGCGAACGACACGGTCGTGATCGACACCCCGGCGCGCTCGGCGACGTCGTAGACGGTGGGGCGGCGTGCCACGCGGAACTCCTCGACATCGAGTGGCGGCCGACGCTCGGCCACGCCCCGGGACCGGGTTGACAGCGGCAGTCTACACGCTTAGATTCCCCATCTTGTAAAGCGCATTACACGCTTTCCGACCCGTGCTGGGGCAGGTCGGCCCGCGCACCGTGGCGCGGGCGCAGACCCCCGTTCAAGGAGGAACACATGACCCGTCGTACCGTCCGGCGTGCCCTCGTCGCCGCCACCGTCACCACCCTGGCGCTCGCGCCGCTCACGGCCTGCGGCCGGTCCGACGACACCGGCGGGGGCGGCGGCGCCGCCGAGGCCGGCACCGTCGCCGACGAGGCCACCGGCGAGATCGAGATCTGGGCCGCGGCCGGCAACGGCGACGCGCTGCGGACCCTCGGCGAGCAGTTCACCGAGGACAACCCCGAGGCGTCCATCAAGGTCACCGAGGTCCCGTGGGGCGAGATCATCACGATGAACCAGACCGCCGTCGCCTCCGGCACCGGCCCGGACATCGTGATGACCGGCGCGGACCAGACCGCCTCGGTGATCGCCATGGGCGGGCTCGCGCCCGTGCCCGACGGCGTGTTCACCGAGGACGACTTCTACCCCGCCGCGGTCGCCTCGGTGACCGGCGAGGACGGCCTGTACTCGGTGCCGTGGTACGTCGAGACCCGGTTCCTGTTCTACCGCGCCGACCTGGCCGCCGAGCTCGGGTACGACGCCCCGACCACCTGGGCCGAGCTCGAGGAGCTCAGCGGCGCGCTCGCCTCGCGCCCCGGGGGCGAGTACGGCCTGAGCCTGCCGCGTCCGATCGAGAACCCCGCGCAGGTCATCGTGCCGTTCCTGTCGCAGGCCGGCGGCTCGGTCACCGACGGCGACGCCTGGACCTTCGACACCCCGGAGTTCGTCGAGGCGCTCGACTTCTACAAGGGCTTCTTCGACCGCGGCGAGGCGCCGCTGTCCGAGACCGAGGCCACCTTCGAGAACGGCGGCTCCCCGCTGCTGATCTCGGGACCGTGGATGGTCGGCACGTACCAGGACCTGATCGACACCGGCGCGGCGCCCGAGGGCTTCACCGAGGACTCCATCGGGTACGTCCCGCTGCCGTCCGGCCCCGCCAACAACGACTCCTACATCGGCGGCGGCAACCTCGGCGTGTTCGCGTCCTCGGACAACCAGGACTCCTCCTGGGCCTTCCTGCAGTGGCTGCTCGAGGACGAGCAGCAGAAGACGCTGTTCGACCTCGCGGGCTCGTTCCCGTCGCGCGTCGAGTCGGCCGAGTACGCGCCGATCGACGACAGCCCGGTGATGTCGGTGCTCAAGGAGCAGATGCCGAACACCGTCGAGACCCCGAGCTACCCGTCGTGGTCGCAGATCGCCGAGCAGATCGGCATCTACGCCGAGCGGGTTGCCCACGGCGAGATCACGTCCGAGGACGCGGCGAAGGCGATCCAGGACCAGGCCGACCAGATCGGCTTCGGCTGGTGACCAGCACCACCACGCAGCGGCGCACGCCGCCCGCGACGTCGCGGCGGCCGGGGAAGTCCGTGTCCCTGGCCGCCCGGCGGCGCCGGACCGCCCTGATCGCCTGGCTGTTCGCGGCGCCGTTCGTGCTGTCGTTCGGCGTGTTCGGGCTCGTCCCGCTGGTGAGCTCGTTCGGGATGGCTTTCACCGACCTCCGGGTCAACGACATCCGCACCCCGTTCGCCGTCGACTTCGTCGGACTGTCGAACTTCGCGGAGGTGCTGTCCGACACGACGTTCCTGCGGGCCCTGCGCAACACGCTGGGCTTCGTGGTGGTCGGCGTGCCGCTCTCGCTGTTCTCGGCGCTGGTCCTCGCGGTCATGCTGAACGCGCTCGGCCGCCGGGCGGCGACGTTCTTCCGGGTCGGCTACTACACCCCGGTGGTGACGACCATCGTCGCCGTGGCGGTGGTGTGGCGGATCATGTACCAGCCGAACGGCCTGATCAACTCGCTGCTCGCGGACATCGGCATCGACGGGCCCAACTGGCTCGGCGACACCCGCACCGCGCTGCCCGCGCTGACCCTCATGGCGGTGTGGCGCAGCATCGGGTCGAGCATGGTCATCTTCCTCGCCGGCCTGCAGGCCATCCCCTCCGACGTCAAGGAGGCGGCGATGATGGACGGCGCGTCGACCGTCCAGCGGTTCTTCCGCATCACCATCCCGATGATGATGCCGACGATCCTGCTCAACGCGATCCTCACGACCACGGGCTTCATGCAGTTCTTCGACGAGCCGTTCGTCATGACCAACGGCGGTCCGCTGCAGTCGACGACGTCCATCGCGCTCTACGTGTTCAACCAGTTCCAGTGGGGCAACTACTCCGTGGGCGCGGCCGGCGCGTACGTGCTGTTCGCGATCATCAGCATCTTCGCCATCATCCAGTTCCGGTTCTTCCGGCAGAGGACATGACCATGAGCACCTCGACCCCCCTCGCGCCGGCGACGACCGCCGTGCCGATCGCGCCGGTCGTCCGGCGCCGCCGCCGGCGGCTCACGCCCGGCCGGATCGCCCTGTTCGCCGTCCTGACGGTCGGCCTCGCCGGGACGCTGCTGCCGTTCGTCTGGATGATCCTCGGCGCGTTCAAGACCAACGCCGAGATCATGCGCCGGCCCATCACCTGGTGGCCGCAGGCGCCGACGCTCGACAACTTCCGCGCGTGGTTCTTCGAGTTCGACATGACGCGGTACTTCCTCAACTCCGTGTTCCTGGCCGTCGTGTCGGTGGCCACCACGCTGCTGTTCTGCTCGATGGTGGGCTGGGCCCTGGCCAAGCTGGAGTTCCCGGGCAAGAAGGTGCTGATCACCGTCGTCCTCGGGACCATGTTCGTGCCGGGCATCGTGACGCTGATCCCGCAGTTCGTGCTGGTCGCCAACCTCAACATGGTCGGCACCTACTGGGGCATGATCCTGCCCGGCATGGTGGGCGCGTTCGGCGTCTTCCTCATGCGGCAGTTCATGCTCGAGATCCCCGACTCGCTGCTCGACGCGGCCCGCATCGACGGCGCCGGCGAGTTCCGGATCTTCGCCCGGATCGTCATGCCGCTGTGCCGCGCGCCGCTCGCGACGCTCGCGATCTTCACGTTCATGGGCTCGTGGAACGGCTTCCTGTGGCCGCTCATCGTGTCCCAGCGGGACTCGCTGTACACCCTGCCCGTGGCGCTGGCGCTGTACACCAGCCCGACCGGCGACAAGGGCGCCGAGTTCGGCCTCCAGATGGCCGGCTCGGTCCTCATCATCGTGCCCGTCCTCGCGGTGTTCATCGCCATGCAGAAGCACTTCGTGCAGGGCATCGCCATGACCGGCATCAAGTAGGAGCACCGTGGACTACCTGGACCCCGCCCTGCCCGTCGCCGACCGCGTCGCCGACCTGCTCGCGCGCATGACGCTCGCGGAGAAGGTCGGGCAGATGATGCAGCTGTCGGCCCCGGACGGCCTGAAGGAGCAGGTGCTGGACAAGCACGTCGGCTCGGTCCTGCACGCCTCGCCGGAGCTGATCCTCGAGGCGCACGACCTGACCGAGCAGACCCGGCTGCGCATCCCGCTGCTGATCGGCGAGGACGCCATCCACGGGCACTCGTTCTGCGACGGCGCGACCATCTTCCCGACCCAGCTCGGCATGGCGGCCACCTGGTCGCCCGACCTGGTGGAGCGGATGGCCCGGGCCACCGCGGTCGAGGCCGCGGCGACCGGCCTGCACTGGACCTTCTCCCCCGTGCTCTGCGTCGCCCGCGACCTGCGCTGGGGGCGCGTGAACGAGACGTTCGGCGAGGACCCGTTCCTCATCGGCGAGCTCGCCAGCGCGGCCGTCCGCGGGTATCAGGGGAACGGCCTGGCCGACCCCACGGCGGTGCTCGCGACCGCGAAGCACTTCGCGGGGTACTCGGAGACCCAGGGCGGCCGGGACGCGTCCGAGGCGGACCTGTCGCCGCGGAAGCTGCGGTCGTGGTTCCTCCCGCCGTTCGAGCGGGTGGCGCGCGAGGGCTGCGGCACGTTCATGCTCGGGTACCAGACCATCGACGGCGTCCCGATCACCGTCAACGACTGGCTGCTCACCGACGTGCTGCGCGGCGAGTGGGGCTACACGGGCATGCTCGTCACCGACTGGGACAACGTCGGGCGCATGGTGTGGGAGCAGCAGGTGCAGCCCGACCACGTGCACGCGTCCGCCGCGGCGGTCCGGGCCGGCAACGACATGATCATGACGACCGCCGGGTTCTTCGAGGGCGCGCAGGAGGCGGTGGCCCGCGGGCTGATCGCCGAGTCCGACCTCGACGCCGCGGTGTCCCGGATCCTGACGCTGAAGTTCCAGCTCGGGCTGTTCGAGGACCGCCGCCGGCCCGACCTCGCGACCATGGGCGCCGTCATCGGCTCGCACCAGGACCTCAACCTGGAGCTCACCCGGCGGTCGCTGGTGCTGCTGCGGAACACCGGCGTGCTGCCGCTCGACGGCGACCGCCCCCGGACGGTCGCCGTGGTGGGCCCGCTGGCCGACGACCCGCAGACCCAGCTCGGCGACTGGGCCGGCTCCTCCGGCCAGGTCGGCCACATGGCGCACGGGCAGCCGCGGGCCATGATCACCACGGTGCTGGACGGGCTCCGCGACGGGGTGCCGGACGGCTGGACCGTCACGTACTCCCCCGGTGCCGAGATCCTCACGCACGAGGACGACCCCGAGGGACCCTTCTTCCCCGACGGCCAGCCCCGTCCGCAGGTCGTCGCCGCCGCACCGGTGGACCCGGCGCAGCTCGAGGCGGCCGTCGCCGCGGCGCGGGACGCGGACGTCGTGGTGGCCGTGGTCGGCGACCGGATCGAGCTCGTGGGCGAGGGCACCTCGACCGCGACGCTCGAGCTGCTCGGCGGGCAGATCGCGCTGCTGGACGCCGTCGCGGCGACCGGCACGCCGCTGGTCGTCGTGCTCCAGGCGTCGAAGCCGATGGTGCTGCCGCCGTCCGCCCTGGGCGCCGACGCGCTCGTGTGGGCCGCCCACCCGGGGATGACCGGGGGGCGGGCGCTGGCGGACCTGCTGCTCGGGCGCGTCGAGCCGAGCGGCCGGCTGCCGATCTCGTTCGCCCGGCACGTCGGCCAGCAGCCCACCTACTACAACCAGGTGCGCGGGCAGCACGGGGTCCGGTACGCCGACCTCACGCAGGACCCGGCGTTCGCGTTCGGCGAGGGCCTGTCCTACACCACGGTCGAGTACGCCGACCTCGCCGTCGACACCCCGGAGGTCACCGCGGGCGACGTGGTGCGCGCCCACGTGACGGTCACGAACACCGGTGCGCGGCCCGTGCTGGAGACCGTGCAGGTGTACGTCCGGGACCTGGTCACGTCCGCGTCCTGGGCCGACCGGGAGCTGAAGGCCTTCACGCAGGTCGAGCTCGCGCCGGGCGGGAGCGCGCGGGTGCCGCTCGCCGTGCCGGCCGCGGACTGCACGATCGTCGACGCCGCCGGGCGGCGCGTGGTGGAGCCGGGCGGCTTCGAGCTCCTCGTGGGACCGAGCAGCCGGCCCCGGGACCTGCTGCGCGCGGGGTTCGCGGTGGTCGCCGGGGCCGGGTCGTGACCGCCGACCCGACGACGTTCCCCGTCACACCCGCCGACCGCGACCCCGCCCAGCCGGGCCGGCGCCGCGGGGACGAGGTGGGCGACGGGCCGTTCGGCCGCGCGGTCACCGCGTTCGCCTGGGGCGCGGGCCTCGCGGCGCTGCTCGCCGCGGCGAACCTGCCGCTGGTCGCGCTCGGCCTCCTGCTGCGCCCGGACCCGTCGCTCGCCTGGCTCGTCGCCCTGGCCACGATCCCCGCCGGGCCGGCGCTGTCCGCCGGTCTGTACGCGGTCCGTGAGCACTACGTCGACGTGCGGGTGCCGCTGGTCCGCGCCTTCAGGCGGGGCTACCGGCTCGGCTGGCGCGACGCGACCGCCGTCGCGGTGCCGGTGTGCCTGCTGGGTGCGCTCGTCGCGACCGTCGGCGCGGGCGCGCGCGACTCCGGCGTGCCGGCCCTCGTCGCGGGCCTCGCGCCCGGGGCCGGTGTGCTGCTGCTCGTCGTGGCGCTGCACTCCCTCGCGCTGCGCACCTTCTTCCGCCTGCCGCTCACCGCGGCTGTGCAGGCCGGCGCCTACTACCTGGTCGCGCGGTGGCGCGCCTCGCTCGGGACCCTCGCGCTCCTGGCCGGGGCGGTCGCCGTGGCGGCCGCGGCGTCCGACCTGCTGCTCGTCCTGCTCGGCGGGGTGTGGGTGTGGCTCTGGTACCGCACCACCGCCGGGATGCTGCGCGACGCGGTCGCGCGGTTCCTGACCGCCGACGCCCGTCCGACGACGACCACCCGACCGCTCGACCCCCGGGGACCCCGACATGCCTGACACCCTGACCCGTCTGCACCGCGACCGGACCGACCGCACCCGCACGGTGGACGCGGGCGGCGGCCTCGCCGTGCGGATCACCCCCGCCGGCGACGTCGCCGAGATCGCCGCGCCCGGCGACCGCCTCGTGAACCAGTACCGGATCGGCGTGCACGACGCCGGCATCGCCGGGCTGTTCCTGCGCCGCACGGCGGCCGACGGGGCGGTGACGCACGTCCCGCTGACCGGCGGCCGCTCCGGCGCGGCCTGGCGGGCCGGGTCCGGGTCGGTGCGCTGGACCGGCACCGGCCTGGGCGTCGCCTGGACCGTCGACCTGGTGCTCGACCCCGACCGGACGGCGCTGGTGTGGCGGGTGGCGCTCGCCCGGGCGCAGGGCTCTGCCGGCGTGCCCGACCCGCTCGCGGGCGCGACCTGGGACGTCGCCGCGCTCCAGGACCTGTCCCTCGCCCCGGCGCAGGCGGCGTCCTCCTCGGAGCCGTACGTCGCGCAGTACGTCGCGCACCGCCTCGCGGACCAGGCCGGGCTGGGGACGGTCGTCCTGTCCCGGCAGACGATGACGTCCGCGCCGGTGCTCCCGCTGTTCGCGCTGGCGGTCGCGGAGGGGTCCGCCGCGGCGGGGACGGACGGGTTCGACCTGTACGGCCCGGCGGCGCGCGCCGGCCGCACGCCCGCGTTCCTGTCCGGCGAGCCGTGGCCCGACCGGGTGCGGCAGCACGAGATGGCGATGGCCGGGCTCCTGTCGCGGCCGTCGGCGCTCGCCGAGCCGCTGGTGCTGCACGTCGTCGGCCGGTACTGGGACGACCGGCGCGGGGCGATGCTGGACGCGCTGCCGGAGCTGGCCGCGGAGGTGCCCGCCCTGGTCGCGCTCGCGGACGCGCGCGCGGAGACCGCCTCTGGCGCGGGCGATCCCGCCGCGCCGGGCGACGGCGCGGCCGAGCCGGTCGCCGCGCGCTCGCTCCTGGCGACCGCTCCCCTGCTCGGCGGGGCACCGCTGAGCGACGACGCCCTGCTCGCCCTCGGCGACGGTGCCCGGCACGTCGAGCGCGATGCCGCGGGGCGCCTGCTGTCCTACTTCACGCCGGACGGCGCGCACGTCGTCCGCGGCGAGAAGGACCTCGACCTGGTGCGCCCGCACGGCCACGTGCTGCTCGCGGGGGACGCGCTGAGCCCGGACCGGCCGGTGCTGTCGACGACCGTCTTCGCGCACGGCGTGTTCGGCTCGCACACCGTCCTCGGCAACACCACCTTCGACACGCTCACGACCGTGCACCGCAACCACCTCAACCTGCTGCGCGCCAACGGCGTCCGGGTGCTGGTCCGGGTCGACGGCGCGTGGCGGATGCTCGGCGCGCCGTCGGCGTTCGTGCTCGACGTCGGCGAGGCCCGCTGGGTGTACGCCCTCGACGCGGCGCGCGTCGAGGTGCGCACGGTCGCCGCCTCGGACCGGGACGCGCTGCTGCTGGAGGTCGCCGCGACCGCCCCGGTGGACGTCCTGGTCAGCACCGAGGTCGAGCTCGGCGGCGGCGCGTGGCACGCCGGTGTGCAGGACGGGGCGGTCGTCCTGGCCGCCGACGAGGGCACGCCGACCCGCGACCACCACCCGGCCCTGCGCTACGTGCTCGCCGCGACCCCGGGCGCGGACGTCGCCGGCGACGACCCGCTGTTCGCGGACGGCCGGGCGCGCGGCACCTCCGTGGTGACCGTGCGCGGCACCGCGGGCCCCGGCGCCCCGCTGCGGGTCGCGACCACGGCGGACCGCGACGGCGGGGCGAGCGCCGTGCTCGCGGCCGAGGTCGTCGCCGACGGGCTGCACGCGGCGCGCGAGGCCGCCGGTCACCGCGCCACCCTGGCCCGGCTGACCCGCGGGCTGACCGTGGCGGCGGGCTCCCGGCTCGCCGAGCTCGAGACGCTGCTGCCCTGGTGGGCCAACGACGCCCGCGTGCACTACCTGGTGCCGCACGGGCTCGAGCAGTACCAGGGCGCGGCCTGGGGCACCCGCGACGTGTGCCAGGGGCCGTTCGAGCTGCTGCTGGCGGCCGGGCGCCTCGACGCCTGCCGTGACGTGGTGCTGCGGGTGCTCGGCGCCCAGGCGGCGGACGGCACGTTCCCGCAGTGGTTCATGTTCGACGAGTACGCCGAGATCTATCAGGAGCACGCGCACGGCGACGTCGTGCACTGGCCGCTGTTCGCCCTGGGCCAGTACCTGCGGGCGTCGGGCGACGTCGGGGTGCTGGACGCGGCCGTGCCGTTCCGCACCGGCGAGCCCGCGACGGTCGCCGACCACCTCGACGCGCTGCTCAGGCACCTGGAGACGGACCTCGTGCCCGGGACCTGCCTGCCCGCGTACGGCGACGGCGACTGGGACGACACCCTGCAGCCCGCCCGGTCGGAGATGCGCGCCTCGATGGCGTCGACCTGGACCACCGCCCTCGCGGTGCAGGCGCTCGGGCTCGCAGCCGAGCAGCTGCGGGCCGCGCCCGGTGCCGCCGACCTGGTCGGGCGGATGGACGCCCTGGGTGCCGCGGTCGCCGCCGACCTGCGCCGGCACATGCTCCCGGACGGTGTCGCCGCCGGGTTCGTCACCGTCGCCGACGGCGTGGCCACGCCCGTGATCCACCCGCGCGACACCTCCACCGGCCTGACCTACCGGCTGATCCCGATGACCCAGCTGGTGCTGGCGGGGGTGCTCGACCAGGACGGCGCCGACCGGCACGAGACGATCATCCGCGAGCACCTGCTGTTCCCCGACGGCGTGCGGCTGACCGACCGCCCCACGCGGTTCGCCGACGGAGAGACGGAGTCGTTCCGCCGCGCCGAGCAGGCCGCGTTCTTCGGCCGCGAGGTCGGCCTGATGTACGCGCACGCGCACATCCGGTGGGCCGAGGCGCTGGCGGCGCTCGGGCGCGCCGACGTCGGCGACGAGCTGCTGCGGCTATCGCCCATCGGCATGCGCGAGCGCGTCCCGAGCGCCCTGCCCCGCCAGCGCACCTGCTACACGTCGTCCTCGGACGCGGCGTTCCCCGACCGGTACGCCGCCGCGCGGGACTTCGAGCTGCTGCGCACCGGAGAGGTGCCCACCGCCGACGGGTGGCGGGTGTACTCCTCGGGGCCGGGCATCTACCTGCGGCAGGTGCTGCACGGTCTGCTCGGCCTGGAGGAGCGGCACGACGTGCTGGTCGTCGGCCCGACGCTCGCGCCGGAGGACGACGGGCTGTCCGTCGAGCTCGACCTGGCCGGCGCGCGCCGGACCGTGCGCTACCGGGTCGACCCGGCCGCCGACGCGGTCGAGGTGCGGGTCGACGGCCGGGTCGCCCCGGCGACGCCGGTCCCGCACCCGTACCGGTGGGCGAGCGCCGCGGTGGACCTGGCCGCGCTCGACGGCGCCCGGGTCCTCGAGGTGACGACGCCCGCGGGCACGCGGCTGTGACCGCGGCGCTGCGGGTCGGCACGTACAACCTCTGGGTCGCCCACTGGCCGGCCACGGCGACGTACGACCGGCTGCCGCTGGTCCGGGCCGCGCTGGACCGGGTCGACGTCCTGGGCACGCAGGAGGGCACGAGCGCGCACCTCGCGGCGCTGACCGAGGGCACCGGGTTCGCCGCCGTGGGCCGGTCCCGGGACGGCGACGGCGCCGGCGAGCACTCGGCGATCCTGTACCGGACCGCGCGGGTCGCGGTGGAGGCGACGGGGGACTTCTGGCTCTCCCCCACCCCGGACGTGCCCAGCACGGGCTGGGACGCCACCCGGTACCGCCGGCTGTGCACCTGGGCGCGCCTGCGGGACCGCACCACCGGGTCGACGTTCGCGCTCCTGAACGCGCACCTGGACCACGAGGGAGCACGGGCGCGGGTGGAGTCGGCGCGGCTGCTGCTGGCCCGGGCGGCGGAGGTCGCGGGCGACGGGCCGGTCGTGCTCACCGGGGACCTCAACGCCGAGCCGGGGTCGGAGCCGCTGCGGGTGCTGCTGGCCGGGCCGGCCGCCGGGGCCGGCGGCGCGGCGACGCGCGGCCGGCTGGTGGACGCCCGTGCGGCGAGCGCCACCCCGCCGTCCGGGCCGTCGACGACGTTCACCGAGCTGGTCGACCCGGACGGACCCGCACCGGGGCCCGGCGCACCGCGGCGGCGCATCGACCACGTCCTGGTGAGCCCGGACGTCGCGGTCGAGGCGTACGCCGTCCTGGACGCCCGCCCGGGCGGCCGGCACCCCTCCGACCACGACCCGGTGGTGGCGACGCTGCGCCTCCCGGCACCGGTCGCCGCCTGACCCCGCCGCGCCACCGGGGCCGCTCCGGACCGCTCGACGGGCCCGCGCGCACGACAGGACGGCCCGGACCCCGTGCGGGGTCCGGGCCGTCCCGGTGTCGTGGGGGCGTCAGCCTGCGGTGCGCGCCCGCCGCCGCTCCGCGAGCTCGTCGTGCGCGTGGGCGGCGACGCCCTCGTCCTCGGCGCGCTCGGTCGGCAGCTCCGCGAGTGTGCCCTCGACCTCGCGCCACACCCGGCCGACCGCGATGCCGAACACGCCCTGGCCGCCCTGCACCAGGTCGATGACCTCGTCCGCGGAGGTGCACTCGTAGACGCTCGCGCCGTCGGACATCAGCGTGATCTGCGCGAGGTCGTCGACGCCGCGCTCGCGCAGGTGGCCGACCGCCGCGCGGATCTGCTGCAGCGAGACGCCGGTGTCGAGCAGCCGCTTGACCACCTTGAGCACCAGGATGTCCCGGAACGAGTACAGCCGCTGCGTCCCCGAGCCGGTGGCCGGGCGGACGGACGGCTCGACCAGGCCGGTGCGGGCCCAGTAGTCGAGCTGGCGGTACGTGATGCCGGCGGCGCGGCACGCGGTCGGGCCGCGGTAGCCGGTCGTGACGTCGAGGTCCGGGAGCTCGTCGCCGAACAGGAGGCCCTGCGCCCGCTGCGGGACGGCGCCTGCCGCCTCCGCTGTCTGCTCGGTGCCGGTCACGGGGTCCTCCACTCGTCGCGCCCGCGCGCCGGGGCGGCGTGTCGGGAGATGCAGTGCTGTGCTGTTCTGGGTGCCACGCTAGGGCCGCCGCGGAAGGCGGTCAACGACCGCCACGCCCACGGCGCTCGGCGTGTCGCACACGGCGTGTCTCACCCTCCACCTGAGGTTGAACCTCTGTCCTTCCCCCCGGGCTCGCCGCGCTCGAAGTCGTCCGGCGAGACGTTGTCCAGGAACTGGCGGAACTGCGCGACCTGCTCGTCCGGGCTGCTGCTCGCGGCGGCCTCGTCGGCCTCCTCCGGGGAGACCGGCGCCGCCTCGACGCCGACCTCCGCCAGCACGTCCGTCGCGCACAGCACCGGGCAGCCCACGCGCACCGCCAGCGCGATCGCGTCCGAGGCGCGGGCGTCCACCCGGGTCCGCCGCTCCCCCAGCACCAGCGCCGCGTGGAACACCCCGCCGACCAGCTCGGTGATCTCGACCTGCACCACCCGCACGTCCAGGGAGATCAGCACGTCCCGGAGCAGGTCGTGCGTCATCGGCCGCGGCGGGACCACCCCCGCCTGGGCGGTGGCGATCGCACCCGCCTCCGTGGGGCCGATCGCGATCGGCACGATCAGCTCGCCCACGGGCTCGAGCAGCAGCACGACGAGCTCGTCGTCGCCCGGGTGGCGGCGCACGCCGAGCACCTCGAGCTGGACCAGGTCGTCCTCGTGCATGCGTCCACGCTACGTCGCGCGGGCGCACCGTGCACCGGGCGCCACGCGCGGGACCCGCGCCCCCGCGCGGCCCGCCGGCCGCCTCAGGGCGCCAGGTCCGCCACGCCCGCGCGCACCAGCGCGGTGTGCAGGCGGGTGCACAGCTCGCCGACCTCCGCCGCGACGGTGCTCGCCCGGCCGCGCGCCGACGGCGACGACTGCCCGCGCCACGGCGCCACGACCGTCTCCACCATGTCGACCTGCCGGTCGGCCGCGCTGCGGAACGCGCGCAGGTGCCGGGCCTCGAGCCCGTGCTCGGCCAGGGCCGCCGCGGCCTGCACCACGTCCTTCGCCCACGCGTCCAGGTGCCCGGACGCCGACGGGCGCAGCACGCCGGCCTGGACCAGGTCGGCGACGAGCTGCTCCTCGACCCCGGCCTCCCGGGCCAGCGCGGCGGTGGTGTAGCGCGCGTCGGTCGCCCCCGAGCGCGGCACGCCGTCCTCGGTCACGACGAGCGAGACCGGCTCGGACTCCTCGCCGGCGTCCAGCGCGGCCAGCCGCTCGCCGATCACCTTGAGCGGCACGTACCGGTCCCGCTGCTCGCGGAGCACGTACCGCAGCCGCTCGAGGTCCGCGGGGCTGTACTGCCGGTACCCCGCGGGCGTGCGCACCGGCTCGACCAGGCCCTGCTCCTCGAGGAACCGCAGCTTGGAGTTGGTCACCGCCGGGAACTCGATCCGCAGCGCCGCGAGCACGTCGGAGATGCGCATGCTCGCCTGCCGCGACAGCCCGCGCGGCCAGGGACCCGGCGCGTCCTCCCCGGACGGTGCCGCCGCGCCGGGCGCGGGGTGCGCGACGCCGCCGGCGACGTCCGGGCCCGCGTCCGCGCGCCGGGCGGACCGGGCCGCGCTCACTGCGCGGGACCGGCGGGCTGGCCGCCCGGCCGCGCGGCGGGGCTGGGGTGGAACGTCATCCGGAACTTGCCGATCTGGACCTCGTCGCCGGCGCGCAGCACCGCGGAGTCGATCCGCTCCCGGTTCACGTACGTCCCGTTGAGGGAGCCCACGTCGCGCACCACGAAGTCGTCGAGCTCGCGGACGAACTCGGCGTGCTTGCGGGAGACGGTCACGTCGTCCAGGAAGATGTCCGCGCTCGGGCTGCGACCGGCGACCGTCCGGTCGGCGTCGAGCAGGAACCGGGCGCCGGAGCTCGGGCCGCGCTGCATCACGAGCAGGGCGGAGGTGCGCGGCAGCGCCTGCACGGCCGCGGCCTGCTCGGCGGTGAGGCCGACGGGACCCGCCGGCTCCGCGTCCAGCGCGCCCAGCGAGCCGAAGCTGATGGTGGTGTCGGGAGCCGCCGAGATGGGCGCCCCGTCGGGCGCGGCCGGGCGCGGCTCGCCGCCCGGCACCTGCTGCTCGTCGCTCATGACACCCTCCCAGACCTGCTCATCCGCGCCCCCGACCTGCACCGGGGTCCCGGACAGCCTATGCGCCCGGAGGACCTGCGCACACCCCGCCGACCGGGTGTCGGCACCCGGGCGGGTGGCGCTCAGCCGTCGCCGGACGTCTCCGGCTCGGCGTACTGCGGGTCCGGCACGTCGCGGGTGGCCGTGACCTCGACGTGGTCCTCGGTCGACACCGTCGCCGTCCCGCCGTCGATCTGCACCTTGGCGACCGCCCCACCCGGGATCGCGAGCGCGGTCGACATGGTGCCGGGCTCCCCGATCGCGACCCACCGGTACGGCGGCGACACCGGCGCCCCGTCCACCTCGATGCCGTCGTCCGTGCCGAGCACGTAGGACGACGCGGTCAGCCGCTGGTCGTTGAGCTGGATCGCCTCGGCGCCCGAGTTGCGCAGCTCCTCCAGCAGGTTGAGCAGGGTCAGGGCGGACACCGACCGGGACGGGTCCGACACGGTCACCGTGATCCCCGGGCCCTCCGCGGGCAGCCGGCCGGACAGGATGCCCTGCGCGGCCGCGCTGCGGGTCGCCGCCTCGAGCGCCGCCTCGCGGCTGGACCCGGCGGACTGCAGCTCGGTGCGGGTGCGCTCCAGCTCGGTCACCTGCTCCTGCAGGTCGTCGGCCTGGCGGGTCGTCTGGTCCAGGAGCGACACGAGCTCGGACTCGCGCATGACCGTCAGGCTCTCGGTGTCCGTCTGCCGCACCTGGACGGCGATCGCGAAGCCGAGCGCGACGCACAGCACGCCGGTCAGGGCCTGGGCGCGGGTGGCGCGCGGGCGCAGCGCGGGCCCCAGGGCGCGCCAGCCGCGGACCGGACCGGGCGCCGCCGGGGCGGCGGGGCCGGGCGCGGCGGGGCCGGGCGCCGTCCGGTCCTCGGGGCCGGTGCCGCTCACGTCCGTCACGCCTTGAACAGGTGCCGGCGGATCGCGGCCACGTTGGAGAAGATCCGGATGCCGAGCACGACCACCACGCCGGTCGACAGCTGGGAGCCGACGCCGAGCTGGTCCCCCAGGAACACGATCAGCGCGGCCACCACGACGTTCGACAGGAACGACACCAGGAAGACCCGGTCGTCGAACAGGCCGTCGAGCACCGCCCGGAAGCCGCCGAACAGCGCGTCCAGCGCCGCGACCACCGCGATCGGGAGGTAGGGCTGCAGCGCCGCCGGCACCGTGGGCTCGAGCACCAGGCCCGCCACCACGCCGACGATCAGGCCGATCACCGCGATCAACTCAGTCCCCCTCGTTCTCGTCCGTGGACAGTGTGCCCGACGGCGACGCCGAACCCGTCGCCGGCGGCGGCGCGCCGGGCAGGACCGGCACGCCCTCCGGGAGCCGCGCCGACCGGAGCGTCACCGTGCCGGCGGCGGGCAGGTGCAGGTCCCGCTGCGACGACACCCGGGTCGGGATGCCGTAGGTGGACTGCAGCACCGCGAGCAGCTGCCCGCCGGACGTGCGCGCGAGCGCGGTCTGCATGCCCTGCGGGTCGCCGATCGCCTCGACCGTGTACGGCCCGACCAGCGGCACGACGTCCACCAGGATCGCGTCCCCGGCGGTGCGGATGGCCGTGGTCGGCCCGAGCCGCTCGCCGTTGACGGCGATCGCCTCGGCGCCCGAGGCCCACAGCCCGTTGACCACGAGCTGCAGGTCCGAGTCGCGGACCCGGCCGTTCGGGTCGTCGTCGTCCGTGCCGGCGTCCTGCAGGGTGATCCGCAGGCCGTCGCCGGTCACCGCCGTCGTCCCGGACGCCACCGAGTCGACCGCGAGCTGGTCGAGCAGCGGCGCGTCGACCCCGGACAGCGCCTGCTCCTGCAGCACCGCGATCTCGTCGGACAGCGCCCCGCTGCGCTCCCGCAGCCGGTCGACCTCGGCGCTCCGCTCGGTGATCTGCCCGGCCAGCACCTCGCGCGCGGCGATCGCCGACGGCTGCGGGGCGCGCAGCGCGAGCACCGACCACGTGGTGGCCGCCCCGAGGGCCACCGCCAGGGCGGCCACCGCCGCGGTGCCGAACCCGCCCCGGCGCCGCGTCCGGCCGGCGGCGGCGCGGCGCTCGGCGGCCTCGCGGTACTCGGGGTCGAGCGGGTGCTGGGTCACCTCGGTCAGCAGCGACATCGAGGCGTCCGGACGGCGCCGCACCGGGCTCCCCGCGGGGCCTCGGCCGGGTCGGTCCCCCGCGCGGGGATCCGTCACGCGGCCACCGTGCGGGGCTCACCCGCGTCCGCGCCGCCGCGCCGCCCGACGAGCACCCACGCCTGGCGCACGTACAGCACGCCGGCGAACCAGTACAGGGCGACACCCCACCACGCGCACGCCCAGCCGAGCACCGAGGCCAGGTCGCCGACGATGCCGCCCCAGTGCGCGAGCAGCAGCAGCGGGAACGCGTACAGCAGCGCGAACGTCCCGGCCTTGCCGGCCAGGTGCACCTGCAGCGGGCCGTAGCCGTGCCGCGCCAGGACGACGAGCATCACGAGGAGCATCGCCTCGCGGGCGAGCAGCACGACGACGAGCCACCACGGGACGACGCCGCGGGCCGCGAGCCCGAGCAGCGTCACGAGGATGAACAGCCGGTCCGCCGCGGGGTCGAGCACCTGCCCGAGCCGCGACACCTGCCCGAGGCGGCGCGCGAGCACCCCGTCGAGCCAGTCGCTGGCGCCGGACACCGCGAGGACCCCGAGGGCCCAGCCGTCGTGCCCCGCCGCGATCAGCACCGCGAACACCGGCACCATCAGCAGCCGCACGAGGCTGATCACGTTCGGCACGGTGAGGACGCGGTCGCTCACCACGTCCCGCTCTGCCACAGCTCTCCCGCCTCGCACACCCGATCGACCGGCCACATCCTACGCAGGTGGGGACCGCTGCCCGGGTCACCGCGCGCGCCCGGCCGCGTCGGGTCCCGCGCGGCGGCGGTCCGGCCGTGGTTCGCTGACGGCATGGCCCACGTGAACGACCCCGCCGTGATCGACCGCCTGCTCCGCACGCCCGGCACCTGGGCCGTCGTCGGCCTGTCCACCAACCGGGCGCGCGCGGCGTACGGCGTCGCCGCCTACCTGCGGGACCTCGGGCAGACGGTCGTGCCGGTGCACCCCCGGGCCGAGACGGTGCACGGGGCGGCCGGCGTGCGGACCCTGGCGGAGGTCGCCGGGCCGGTCGACGTCGTCGACGTGTTCGTGAACTCGACCCTCGCCGGCGGCGTCGTCGACCAGGCGATCGCGATCGGGGCGCGGGCGGTGTGGCTGCAGCTCGGGGTGGTCGACGAGGCGGCCGCGGAGCGCGCGGCGGCCGCGGGGCTCGACGTCGTGATGGACACCTGCCCCGCGATCGAGGGGCCGCGGCTCGGGCTGGGGTGAGCCGGCCCGGCCCGAGCCGCCGGGGCCGTGTGCCGGAGGTCACCGCACCCCGTCCGCCCGGCCGGGCGCGGTCGACGGTAGACTGGTGCCACTCGGAGTCAGTCGCAGTGTCCCGTGATGTGCGTGCCGAGGCCCCACCCCTGTTCCTGACGTGGCGGCCTCGTGATGTGTGGGTGTGGGAGTGCGACCGCGTGGCCGACCGGAACCCGGGCGGCCCACAGCTCCCCCCAGCGACACGAAACGGTGCTGTCCTCCATGACGTCTGTGCTCGACCCTGCCCTGCCCGAGACCGCCCCCGCCGTCACCTTCGCCGACCTCGACCTGCCCGCGCCGCTGCGTGAGGCCGTCCTGGGGCTCGGCTTCACCACCCCCACCGCCATCCAGGCCGAGGCCATCCCCGCCCTGCTGGCCGGCCGCGACATCACCGGCGTCGCCCAGACCGGCACCGGCAAGACGGCCGCGTTCGGCCTGCCGCTGCTCGCCGCCGTCGACCCGGAGCTCCGCGAGGTGCAGGCGATCGTCCTGGCCCCGACGCGCGAGCTCGCGATGCAGGTCGCCGAGGCGCTCGAGTCCTTCGCGTCGAAGATGCCCGGCCTCGAGGTCGTCCCGGTCTACGGCGGCTCGCCGTACCTGCCGCAGCAGCGCGCGCTGCGCGGCGGCGCCCAGGTCGTCGTCGGCACCCCGGGCCGCGTGATCGACCACCTCGACCGCGGCTCGCTGAAGCTCGACGCCGTGCGGTTCCTCGCGCTGGACGAGGCCGACGAGATGCTCCGCATGGGCTTCGTCGACGACGTGGACCGGATCGCGTCCGCCACGCCGGCCTCCAAGCAGGTCGCGCTGTTCTCCGCGACCATGCCGCCGGCCATCCGCCGCGTCGCCGCGCAGCACCTGACCGACCCGGTCGAGATCACCGTGGCCCGGCAGTCGTCCACGGTGTCGAGCGTCCGGCAGACCTACGCCGTGGTGCCGTTCCGGCACAAGGCCGGCGCCCTGGCCCGCGTGCTCGCGGTCTCCGACGCCGACGCGGCGATCGTCTTCGTCCGCACCCGCAGCGCGGCCGAGGACGTCGCGGTGTCGCTGGTCGAGCGGGGCGTCGCCGCCGCCTACATCTCCGGTGACGTCGCCCAGGGCGACCGGGAGAAGATCGTCGAGCGCGTCCGCTCCGGCGCGATCAACGTCCTCGTGGCGACCGACGTCGCCGCCCGCGGCCTCGACATCGACCGCATCGGGCTCGTCGTGAACTTCGACGTCCCGGGCGAGCCCGAGGCGTACGTGCACCGCATCGGCCGCACCGGCCGCGCGGGCCGCACCGGCGAGGCGCTGACCTTCGTCACCCCGAACGAGAACGGCAAGCTCCGGGCGATCGAGCGGACCACCCGCCAGCAGCTCGAGCAGATCCAGATCCCGTCGCCGGCGGACGTGTCGGCGCACCGTGTCGCCGCCCTGCTCGCCCGGGTGCCGGCGCGCCGCGAGCTCGGCCGCCTGGACCTGTACCGCACCGCCGCCGCGGAGTTCCTCGCCGCGCACCCGGACGTCGACGCGAGCGACCTGGTCGCGGTGCTCGCCGCCCTGGCCGTCGGTGACGAGGGCCCCGCGCCCCGCCCGACCGAGGGCGACGACCTGGACGACGCGCTGTCCCGCGCGCACCTCGCGCCGGAGCGCGGCGGCCCCCGCCGGGACGGCGCCGAGGGCGGCCGCCCGCGCAGCGCCGCCCGCCCCAGCAGCGGCGGCCCGCGCTACCGCCTCGCGGTCGGCTCGAAGGACGGCGTGCAGCCCGGCGGCATCGTCGGCGCGCTGACGAACGAGGGCGGCCTCACCGGCAAGGACCTCGGCAAGATCGACATCTTCTCGACGTTCTCGCTGGTCGAGATCCCCGCGGGCCTGTCCCCCGAGGCCTTCGACCGCATCGGCCGCGCCCGCGTCGCCGGCCGCCCGCTGCGCATCCGCGTGGACGAGGGGCCGCGCGCCGCGAGCCGTCCGGACCGCGGCGCCTCCCGCGGCCCGGCCCACCACGGCCCGCGCACCGGCCGCGACGGCGCCCGCGAGGGCGGCTACGGCACGCGCGAGGGCGGCTACGGCTCCCGCGAGGGCGGCCGGGACTTCGGCGGCCGGGACTCGCGCCCGCGCCGCTCGACCACCCCGCGCTGACCCGCGACGAAGGGCCCCGGCACCGACCACGGTGCCGGGCCCCTTCGCGTCCCGGACGTCGCACGTCGGGACCGGCCACGGCGTGCGGCGTCGCACGTGCGCCGAGATAGGACCGTTCCGTCGAGATAGGGCCGTCCGCGGTCCTATCTCGACGCGCAGGTCCTATCTCGGCGGTTCTGGCGGCCCGAGACGCGCGGGTCAGGCCGCCGCGGACGCCGCGCCGGCGACCGCCGCCACGAAGGCGTCGACGTCCGCCTCGGTGGTGTCGAACGCGCACATCCAGCGGACCTCGCCCGTGGCGCGGTTCCAGTCGTAGAACCGCCGCACCTCGCGCAGCGCGTCCGCGACCCCCGCCGGCAGCGCCGCGAACACCGCGTTCGCGTCCGTCGCCTGGGTGATCCGCACGCCCGGCACGGCCTCCACGCCCGCCCGGAGCCGCTGCGCCATCGCGTTGGCGTGCCGTGCGGACCGCAGCCACAGGTCGCCCTCGTACAGCGCGACCAGCTGCGCCGAGACGAACCGCATCTTGGACGCGAGCTGCATGTCGACCTTGCGCTGGAACGCGATGCCGGGCGTCGACCCCGGGGTCAGCTCGAGGACCGCCTCGCCGAACAGGATGCCGTTCTTGGTGCCACCGAGGGACACGACGTCGACGCCGACGTCGGTGGTGAGCGCGCGCAGGGGCAGGTCGAGCGCCGCCGCCGCGTTGCCGAGCCGCGAGCCGTCCAGATGCACCCGCAGGCCGAGGGCGTGCGCGTGGGCGGTGATCGCGAGGATCTCGTCCGGGCTGTAGACGGTGCCGAGCTCGGTGGCCTGGGTGATCGAGACGACGCCGGGCTGGGCGCGGTGCTGGTCGTCGAAGCCGTGCGCGTGCCGGTCCACGAGCTCCGGGGTCAGCTTGCCGTCGGGCGTCGGCACCGTCAGCAGCTTGATCCCCCCGACCCGCTCGGGGGCCGCGTTCTCGTCGGTGTTGATGTGCGCGGTCTCCGCGCAGATCACGGCGCCCCACCGCGGGAGCATCGTCTGCAGGGCGACGACGTTCGCGCCGGTGCCGTTGAACACCGGGTACGCCGTCGCGTCGGCGCCGAAGTGGCCGCGGAGCACGTCCTGCAGGTGCTCGGTGTACGGGTCGGCGCCGTAGCCCGGGACGTGCCCGTCGTTGGCGGTCGCGAGGGCCGCGAGGATCTCCGGGTGCACCCCGGCGTAGTTGTCGGAGGCGAAGTCGTGCCGGGCGGGGTCGTGCAGTCTGTCCACCCGCCCATCCTCCCCCACGGGGGCGGGTGCCCCGGTCAGCGGGCCGCGGCGGCCTCGGCGGCCCGGCGGGCGCGGCACTCGGCGCAGGTGCCGAGCAGCTCGATGGTGTGCTCGACGTCGGAGAAGTCGTGCGCGGCGCCCACCTGCTCGGCCCACGCCTCGGCACCCGGCCCGTCGATCTCGACCGCCTTGCCGCACGACCGGCAGACCAGGTGGTGGTGGTGGCTGCGCCGGACGCAGCGCCGGTACACGGCCTCCCCGTCGGGCGAGCGCAGCACGTCGACGTCGCCCGCGTCGGCGAGCGCCTGGACCGCGCGGTACACGGTCGCCAGGCCGGTGGTCGACCCCTGGGAGCGCAGCAGGTCGTGCAGCTGCTGGGCGGAGCGGAACTCGTCGAGGTCGTCGAGCAGCCCGAGGATCTCGGTGCGCTGCTTCGTGGTGCGCTGCGTGACGGCCATCGTGCGTGCTCCCTCCTCCGCGCGCCCCTCGGCGGGACGGCGGACCATGCTACTCAACGCGCGCGGGGACCCGATCCGTTCCCGGGCGCGCCGCGAGCCGGGGACCCGTCGGGTCCCCGGCTCGCGTGCGGTGCTGCGGGGTCGCTCAGTTGGCGACGGCGCGCTTGAGGGCGCTGCCGGCGGTCAGCTTCACGCGGTAGCCGGCGGGGATGTCCAGCTTCTCGCCGGTCTGCGGGTTGATGCCGGTGCGCGCGGCACGGTCGGCACGGGACACCGCGAGCAGGCCCGGGATGGTCACGCTCTCGCCGGCGCTGAGCTGCTCGACCAGGACCTCCTGGAAGGCCTTGAGGGCCGCGTCGGCGGCGGTGTTGGTGAGCCCGGCCTTGGCGGCGATGGCCTGGACGAGCTCGGTGCGGTTCACGCTCACGGATGTGCTCCTATGTGTTCGAACTGGGTGCGCGGGCCGCTCGGCGCCTGCGTGGGGCGTCAGCTTCCGGCGGACCGACGCGGACGACCATAACGGCAGGCAGGGCGCTTCTCCGCATCGCCACGCGGTCGGTGTGTCGCTCAGGCAGCGACTCTGCGGCCCCCGAGGTGCGCCAGGAGGGTGTCGAGCGGCCACGCGTCGAGCACCCGGTCGGGCCCGATGCCGTGCGCGGCGGCCCGGTCGCACCCCACCGGCTGCCACGACAGCTGCCCCGGCGCGTGCGCGTCGGTGTCGATCGTGAACAGGCAGCCGGCGTCGACCGCGACGTCGAGGAGCGCGTGCGGCGGGTCGAGCCGGTCGGGGCGGCAGTTCACCTCGACGGCGACGCCGTGCTCCGCGCAGTCGGCGAACACGGCTGCCGCGTCGAACTCGCTCTGCGGCCGCTGCCGCTTGCCGGTGAGCTGCCGCCCGGTGCAGTGGCCCAGCACGTCGACCCGCGGGTTCGCGACGGCCGCGCGCATCCGCCGGGTCATCGCCGCGGCGTCCATCCGCAGCTTCGAGTGCACCGAGGCCACGACGACGTCGAGCCGGTCCAGCAGGTCCGGCTCCTGGTCGATCGAGCCGTCGTCCAGGATGTCGACCTCGATGCCGGTGAGCACGCGGAACGGCGCGATCGCCCGGTTCAGCGCCTCGATCTGCTCGATCTGGGCGCGCAGCCGCGCGGGCGACAGGCCGTTGGCCACGGTGAGCCGGGGCGAGTGGTCGGTGATCGCCAGGTACTCGTGCCCGAGCTCCATCGCGGCCAGCACCATCTCCTGCGCGGTGGTCGAGCCGTCGCTGGCCTCGGTGTGGGCGTGCAGGTCGCCGCGCAGGGCCGCCCGGAGGGCGGCTCCGTCCCCGGTCGGCTCGGCCGCGGGGTACTTCTGCTCCAGGTCGAGCAGGTACGGCACCGGGCCGCCCGCCGCGGCGTCCGCGGCCACCTCGGCGGTGCGGGCGCCCACGCCCGGCAGATCCGTCAGCGTGCCCGCGGCGAGCCGCGCCCGGACCTCGTCGGGGCCCGTGCGCTCCAGCGACCGGACGGCGGCCCGGAACGCGTCGGCGCGGTACGACGTCGCGCCGCCGCGCTCGAGCAGGAACGCCGCGCGCCGCAGCGCGGCCACGACGGCCTCGTGCACGGACGCGGCGTCCCCGGGTGCGCTCGCCACGCGTCAGGACGCCCGCTTGCGCCGGGTGCGCGCGGGCTTCTCGTCGGCCGCCTTGTCCCCGGCCGGCTTCTCGTCGTCGGCCTTCTTCGCCCGGGACCGGGTCGAGGTCGACTTCCGGGCGGGCTCCTCCTCGGCGTCGGCGTCGGCGGCCTTCGACCGGGACGACTTCCGGGCCGGCGCCTTCTTCTCGGCCTTCTCCCCGTCGCCGGGCGCCTCGGCGGCCGCGCCGGACGACGCACCACCCCCGCCGCGCGCCTTCTCGACGCTGCGCTGCAGCGCGGCGAGCAGGTCGACGACCTCGCCCGCGGGCTGGCCGCCCTCGCCGACCTCCTCGGCCTGCGGCACGGCCTGCGTGCGACCCGAGGACACCTTCGCCTCGATGACCTGCTCGAGCGCCGCGCGGTACCGGTCCTCGAACCCGGAGGGGTCGAAGTCGCCGGCCAGGGACTCGACCAGCGAGGACGCCATCGCGAGCTCCTGGGGCTTGACGGTGACGTCCTGGTCGAGGATCGGGAAGTCGGCCTCGCGCACCTCGTCCGGCCACAGCAGCGTCTGCAGGCAGATCACGTCGTCCCGGACCCGCAGCACGGCCATCGACTCCCGCTGCCGGAGGGCGACCTTGACGACCGCCATCCGGTCGGTGCTGGTCAGCGCCTCGCGCAGCAGCGCGTACGGCTTCGCGGCGGTGCGGTCCGGCTCCAGGTAGTAGGTCTTGGCGAGCAGGATCGGGTCGACCTGGTCGGCGGGGACGAACTCGATGACCTCGATCTCCCGCTCGGTGGCGAGCGGGAGCTGCTCGAGGTCCTCGTCGGTGAGGACGACGAGCTGGCCGTCGTCGGTCTCGTAGCCCTTGGCGATCTCGCTGTACTCGACGGGCTCGTCCTCGATGGAGCAGACCTTGCGGTACCGGATCCGCCCGCCGTCCTTCTTGTGCACCTGGTGCAGCGGCACCTCGTGCTCGCCCGTGGCCGCGTACAGCTTCACGGGCACGTTGACCAGCCCGAACGCGACGGCGCCCTTCCAGATCGCGCGCACAGTGACCACCCTCCCCGGCGGGGCGGCTCCCCCGCGACGACTTCGCGTGCTGTGGGCAGGATGGACCCGTGCAGCCCATGCTCGCCACCCCTGTGGCCGTTCCCGGTCGCCTGCCCGACGGCCCCGGCTGGCGGTTCGAGGTGAAGTGGGACGGCGTCCGCATCCTCGCCGACACCACGGGCGACCGCCTCCGGCTGCTCGGCCGCAACGGCCGGGACGCCGCGCTCGCGTACCCCGAGCTGGACGCACTGGCGGCGCTCCCCGCCGGGACCGTGATCGACGGCGAGGTGGTGGCGCTGCGCGACGGCGTGCCGTCGTTCCCGGCCCTCGCCGAGCGGATGCACGTCCGGGACCGCGCCCGGGCCGCCGCGCTCGCCCGCCGGGTCCCCGTGAGCTACCTGGTCTTCGACGTGCCGGTCCTCGCCGGCGAGGACCTGACCCGCCGGCCGTTCACCGAGCGCCGCGACGCGCTGGAGGCGGTCGCGCTCCCGGAGCACGTGCAGCTCTCCCCGGTGTACGACGACGGGGACGTGATCTGGTCCGCCACCCGGGCCCAGGGTCTGGAGGGCGTCGTCGCCAAGCGCGCCGCCTCGACGTACCAGCCGGGCCGCCGGTCGGCGGACTGGCTCAAGGCGGTGCACCACAGCACGCGGACCGCGGTGATCGGCGGGTGGCGCCCGGAGACCACCGGCAGCGGCCGGATGGGGGCGGTGCTGCTCGGCGCGCCGGACGCGGCGGGCGACCTGCACTTCCTGTGCCGCGCGGGCAGCGGGCTCGCCGGCGCCCTGGCCCGGGACCTGACGGCGGCGCTGCGGCCCCTCGAGCGGGCGACCTCGCCGTTCGCGGAGCGGCTGGAGCCGGTCGACGCCCGGGGCACGGTCTGGGTCGAGCCGCGGGTGCTGCTGGACGTCCGGTACCTCACCCGGACGCCGTCGGGGCGGCTCCGCCAGCCGGTGCTCCGCGGTCGCCGCGAGGACACCGCGGCGGACCCCTGGGAGGTCTGACCCGGTCCGGCCGCGGTCCCGCCGCGGGACCCCGCGCCCCGTCCGACCTGCGATTGCGCGACCCTCGGGGTTGGGGCAGCGTGGGTCCCAGCCGGCGCCGTCGGGCGCCGAGGACGCAAGGAGGAGACGAATGGTCCGCCGCACGGAGCTCCCGAAGTACACGGTCCCGTCGCTGACGGTCGAGGACGGCCGGACGGTCGCCGCGATCCTGCAGCAGCGCCTCAACGCGCTCAACGACCTCGCGCTCACGCTCAAGCACATCCACTGGAACGTGACCGGCCCGCACTTCATCGCGGTGCACGAGATGATCGACCCGCAGGTCGACGCCGTGCGCGCCATGGTCGACCAGATCGCCGAGCGGATCGCCACCCTGGGCGTCGCCCCGGTGGGCACCCCCGGCGCCCTGGTCCAGGACCGGAGCTGGGACGACTACTCGATCGGCCGGGCGGGTGCGATCGAGCACCTCGGCGCGCTGAACGAGGTCTACGTCGGCGTCGTCACCGACCACCGCGAGGCCGCCGCCGCGACGGAGGACCTCGACACCGTCACCAACGACCTGCTGGTCGGCCACCTGCACGAGCTGGAGCTGTTCCACTGGTTCGTGCGGGCGCACCTGGAGAACGCGGGTGGCGAGCTCAGCACCGCCGGCGCCGAGGGCGAGCAGGAGTCGGCGCGCGAGGCCGGCGCCGCCGCCAAGGACCCGTCGACGGTCTGACGCGCCGCGCCGTCGCGCCGGGCACCGACCCGGCGCGGCCCACGGACCGCCGAGGCCCCGGTCACCGTCTGGTGGCCGGGGCCTCGTGCTGCGGGCGGCGTCGCCGGGGCCGCGCCGGTCAGAGCCGCTCGGGGTCGTCCCAGTCGTCCGACGCCGCGATCGCCTCGTCGTCCGGCAGCAGCTCGCTGTCCCGCAGGGTGCGCGGCGCCCGGGACGCGTCGCCGCCGGAGCGCACGTCGGTGGCGCGCAGCTCGGCCTCGGAGGGCAGCGCCTCGGCGCGGTGGTCGGCGGCGGTGTCGGAGGTGAGGTCACGCGGGCGGGTCGTCATGCCTCGGTTGTACCGCGTCGGCCCGGCCGCCACCACCCCGGGGGGCGGGCGCCGGCCCGGCGCGAGGTGCGCGCCCGTCAGCCCAGGACCGCCCGCGTCCAGTCCCCGAGGGTCCCGCCCGAGGTCAGCACCACCAGCCAGCCGATCGCGAGCTGCGCGAGGGCCGCGACCACGATCAGCGCACGCCGGCGCGGACTCGGTGCGCGGGGCACCAGCAGCAGCACGTAGAGCGCGGTCAGCACGACCCACGTCTGGCCCGCGGCCTCGCGCAGCCCGAGCCACAGCGACAGGTACAGCCCCACGACCGCGATGCCCGGCGCGATCAACGACCACGGGTCGCGGACCGCGCGCACCGTGGACGCCACGAGCACGAGCGGCGCGGCCAGCAGCGCCAGGGCGATCTGCCGCAGCGCCGCGACGGCCGACGCCCCGGCGCCACCGGGGACCCAGCCGGCCGGCGTCGCCGCCTCCATCCCGCCCAGCGGGTCGGCCGAGAACCACCACGACGCGTAGAGCCAGAACCCGACCGCGGCGACGGCCGGGAACAGCAGCACCGCGACCGTGGCCTCGTTCGCCCGCCAGCCGGACCGGCCCGCGCGGCGGGCGAAGAACGGGGCCACCGCCGCCAGCGTCAGCGCGTACAGCCAGGCGCCCGGGTCGAGCATCACGGCGACGCCCAGCGCGATCCCCGCGCGGAAGCCGGCCTCGGTGGACCGCTGCTCGACGAACGCGGCGATGCCGTCCAGGGCCAGCACGAGCAGCGCCAGCCCGAGCAGGGACACCAGGTCGTTCGACGCCAGGTAGGACAGCGGCGGGGTCAGCACGAGGGTGCCGAGCACGGCCGCGGTCGCCCAGCCGCCCAGCCCCTCCCGCACGAGCACCGCGGCGAGCCGCTGCAGCGTGAACCCCAGCACCCCGGCGGCCAGCAGGCTCATCGCGAGCGTGCTGCCGCCGAGCACCGAGGCCAGCGCGGCCGACAGCGGCGGGAACACCTCGGCGATCCAGGCGAGCCCGCTGTCGCCCCACTGCACCAGGGCGCCGCGCTCGGCGAGCGCCTCGTTGGCCGACGGCACCCAGCCGGCGGCGCGGGAGAGCAGCGCGACGGCGACGAACGGCAGCGCGAGCGCGACCCGCAGGCCCCAGCGGGCGGCGGGCCGGGCCGGCCAGGTGTCAGCCGCGTACCGCCGCGGGGACGTGCGCGGCAGCGGTGACGCCGGTGAGGCCATGTGCGGTCTTCTCCCAGTAGTGCGGCTTCGTGACGAGCTGCCACAGCGCCTTGTACGCGGCGACGGAGTGCAGCAGCCAGTACGCCGGGTTCGCCAGGCCCCACAGGACCAGCCCGTACCGCCGGCGCTTGAACGCGCCCATCATCGAGACGTAGATCATGAGCGCGCTGCCGACGCCGAGGTTGAACAGCGACAGCCAGAGAACCCAGCCGGGGAACAGGAACGACAGCTGGTGCGGGTCGAGGAACAACGACGCGAGGAACACGGCGTACAGCAGCGGCACCGCGAGGAACGTCGCGGGCGTGCCCCCGACCAGGAACAGGAACGACAGCGTCTGCCGCAGCCCCGCGACCTGCACGAGCCGGAACGGCTGGCGCAGGTGCACGAGCGTCGTCTGCATGTAGCCCTTGATCCACCGGGACCGCTGCCGGACGAAGTTCGGGTACGAGGTGTTCGCCTCCTCGTAGGTCGTCGAGTCGATGACGCCGACCCGCATCCCCTCCGCCGACGCCCGGATGCCCAGGTCCGCGTCCTCGGTCACGTTGTACGGGTCCCAGCCGCCGAGCCGGCGCAGCCCGCTGACCCGGAAGTGGTTCGACGTGCCGCCGAGCGGGATGGCGAGCCGCCCGTACTCCAGGCCGGGCAGCATGTAGTCGAACCAGAAGGAGTACTCGAGCGTGAACATGCGGGTCAGCGCGTTCTCGTCGGCGTTGAAGTAGTTGAGCGCGGCCTGCACGCAGACCAGCTCCTCCCCGGCCTGCCGGAACGCGAGCACCGCCTTCTTGAGCTGGTCGGGCTCGGGCTTGTCCTCCGCGTCGTAGATCACCAGGTACTCGCCGGTCGCGAACTCCAGGCCGACGTTGCACGCCTTGGGCTTGGTCTGCGGCGCGCCCGCGGGAACCGTGATGAACCGGAAGTGGGCGGGCGGGTTCGCCGCCTCCGCGGCGGCGCGGGTCTCGGTGTCGTCCTCCTCGACCAGGATCAGCACCTCGAGCAGGTGCGCGGGGTAGTCGAGCGCGCCGAGGTTGCCGATGAGGTTCGCGACGATGTTCGCCTCCTTGTACACCGGCACCAGGACCGTGTACCGGGGCAGCTCGTGGTCCGGCAGCGCGGCCAGCGCCGCGGCGTCGGTGCGGGTCACGTGCTCCATGCGCGCGCCGCGCAGCGAGGCCCAGAACTTGAACCCGGTCCCGACCAGGAACGCCAGGCCGACGACCACGGACAGCGTGACGACGACGGCGCGCAGGTCGGCCACCGCGGCGAGCACCACGAGCACGAGCGCGACCACGAGCGCGACCTTCTGCCAGGTGACGAGCACCGTGCGGGCCGACTGCGCCGGCGAGCGGCCCCACAGCCCCAGGCTCGCCCGGTCGCGCAGGTCGGCGCCGTACCGGTCGAGGACGGCCTGCTGGAAGTCCCACCGGTCGGCGAGCACCAGGTACGGCTCCTCGCCCAGCGCGGCGGCGATCGCGGCGCGCCGCCCGGGCGTCGGCTCGTCGACCACCGCCACGACCAGGGTCCCGTCGCCGCGGCGCTCCAGCGGCAGCCACTGCTCCGCGAGCACCCGGCCGACGTCGGCGCCCTCCGCGTCCAGCGCCTCGGTGATCCGGGTCGGCACCACGTAGGGCAGGCCCCACAGGTCGGCGAGCGCGCGGGTCAGGGACTCCGAGTCGAGGGCGCCGATCGCGATCAGCACCTGGCCGATGTAGGCACCGGAGTCCGCCGCGACCCGCTCCGCGGCGTCCAGCGTGGCCTTGCTGACCAGGCCCCGGTCGACCAGGTGGTCCCCCACCCGCCGGTCCTGCTGATGTCGCGCCACGCCGCTCCCCCTGTCCTGATCCGCGGCCACGCTAGCCCGCGCGGGCGCCGGGCGCCGCTCCGCACACGCCGACGACCAGGACCTTCAACATCCGCCCGCACCGGCCGATGAGGACGTGGTGACCGTCCTGTCCGCGCCGGAGCACCCCGGTCGGCTGCCCGTGCCGGAGCTGCTCCGCACCGGCGGCGTGCACTGCGCCTACCAGCCCGTGGTCGAGCTCGCGACGGGCGACGTGCTCGGTCGCGAGGCCCTGCTGCGGACCCCGGCGGACTCGGGCTGGCGCTCGCCGCTGGAGGTGCTCGACGCGGCCGAGCAGGCCGGGCTGCTCGGCGAGCTGGAGCGGGCCGCCATGTCGCGCGCCCTGGCGGACGCCGCGGCCGCCGCGGACGGTGCCTCGCACACGCTGTTCCTCAACATCGAGCCGCGGACCCTGTCCCGGCACCTGCCGCTGGTGCTCGAGACGCTCGCGCAGCGCGGCCCGCAGGTGCGCGTCGTCGTGGAGATCACCGAGCGCGCACTGGCCCTCGACCCGGCGGGGATGCTCGACGCGGCCGCCCGGCTGCGCGCGGCCGGGTGCGCCATCGCGCTCGACGACGTCGGTGCGGTCCCGGAGTCGCTGGCGTTCATCCCCCTGCTGGCGCCCGAGATCATCAAGCTCGACCTGCAGCTGCTCCGCACGCTGGAGGACCCCGAGACCATCACGGTCGCGGGGGCCGTCCGGGCGCGCGCGGAGGCCACCGGCGCCCGCGTCGTCGCCGAGGGCATCGAGACCCAGGACGACCTGACCCGGGCGCTGGTGCTCGGCGCCGACCTCGGGCAGGGCTGGTTCCTCGGGCGGCCGCACCGGACCCTGCCCGCGGGCGAGCGCCACACGGGACGCCTGCCGCGCCCGCACGCCCCCGCCGGGGGCGCGGCCACGCCGTTCGAGGTCATCGGCACCCGGCGGGCGGTCCGGCTCGCGCCGAAGCGCCTGCTGCTGCCGCTGTCCCGGACCCTCGAGGCGGCCGCCGTCGCGCACCGGGTGCCCCCGGTCGTGCTCGGCGCGTTCCAGGACGAGCGGTTCTTCACCGGGCGGTCGGCCCGCCGCTACGAGCGGCTGGCGCAGGCGCTGCCGTTCGTCGGCGCGCTCGGCACGGGGCTGCCGGCCGTGCTGCCCCCCGCGGTGCGCTGGGCGTCGATCGACCCGGCCGAGCCGCTCGCGCGGGAGTGGGCGGTGGTCGTGCTGGGCGCGCACGAGTCCGTGGCGCTCGTCGGGCGGGAGATCGACGGCCCGCGGTCCCGGCACTCGGCGGCGGTGGGCGCGCCCGTCGGGTCGCCCGAGGACGACGAACGCGAGTTCGCGTTCGCGGTCACGCACGACCACGGGCTGGTGGCCGAGGCGGCGCAGAGCCTCCTGCGGCGGTTCCGGGCGGACCCGGCGGCCTGACCCGCCGGCGGGCGGGTCCGGGCCGGCACGCCTACCGTCGGGGCATGAGGGGCGACGCCGCGGCCCTGGCCGGGCTCGACGAGGCGGCCCGGCGCCGGCTGCCCGCGGACGCCGGGCGCCTGGAGCGGTACGTGCGCCAGGAGACCCCCACCGGGGCCGTCGACGCGCTCGACGCGCTGGCGGACCTCGTGGTGGCGGACGCCCGGGCGGCCGGATTCCGCGGCGGGCGGGTGCCGACCACCGACCCGGCGTCCGGGGACGCCGTCGCGCTCGACCTGCCCGGGCGCGGCCCCCGCGCCGGGGACGCGCCCGCGCTGCTGCTGGCCCACCACGACACCGTGCACGCCGTCGGCGCCGTCCCGGTCCGCCGGGAGGACGGGGTCCTGCACGGGCCGGGCACCTACGACATGAAGGGCGGGATCGTCGTCGCCCTCGCGGCCGCGGAGCTGCTGCAGGACGCCGGACTCGGCCACCGCCCCGTCCGGCTGCTGGTCACGCCCGACGAGGAGGTGGGCTCCCCGGCCACCAGCGGGCTGATCCGGGACGCCGCCGCCGGCGCCGCGTACGCGCTCGGCCTGGAGGCGCCCGGCGCGCACGGGGGGCTGAAGACGGCGCGGCGCGGGTCCACGCGGCTGCGGCTGCACGTCACCGGCCAGGCCGCGCACGCGGCGGTCGACCCCGGCGCGGGCGTGTCCGCGACCGAGGAGCTGGTCGACCAGCTGCTCGCGGCCCGGCGGTTCCTCGCCGGCCACCCGTCGGTGCTCGCCAACGTGGGCGTCCTGGCCGACGGCACCCGCACGAACGTCGTCGCCGAGCACGCCCGCGCCGACCTGGGCCTCCGGTTCGTCACCGGGGCGAGCGAGCGGGCCGTGCTGCGGCACCTGACCGACCCGGAGCCGGTGCGCAGCGGCGCCGAGGTGCGCGCCGAGGTGCTGTCCCGCAGGCCCGCCTGGGAGCCCGGAGCGGCGTCGGCGGGGCTGCTCGCCGCGGTGACCGCGGCCGCGGCGCGGGTGGGGCAGGAGGTCACGGGGGCGCCCGCGCCCGGGGCGGCCGACACGAACCTCACGGGCGCGGCCGGGCTGCCCACGCTCGACGGGTTCGGCCCGGGCGGCGGCGGGGCCCACGCGGCGACGGAGCACGTGCGGCTGCCCACGGTGGCGGCGCGGGCGGTGCTGCTCGCCGCCACCCTGCACGGGGTCTGAGTCCGCCGGACGGGATCAGGGGTCGACGAGCTCGCGCTGGCGCGCGGCGAACACCCCGGCGACCTCGCGCGTCACCCGGCCCGGTGCTCCCCCGCCGACCGGCACCCCGTCGACGGCCACCACCGCCTGCACGTCCCGGGCGGTCGAGGTCAGGAACACCTCGTCCGACGTGGTCAGCGCGTCGTACGGCAGGTCCACCTCGCGCGCGCCGTGCCACTCGAGCACCAGCGCGCGGGTCACGCCCGCGAGGCACCCGGAGGACAGCGGCGGGGTGAGCAGCTCGCCGTCGCGCACGACGAACACGTTGGTGCCCGTGCCCTCGCACAGCTGCCCCCGGGTGTTCGCGAACACGGCCTCGCTCGCCCCGGCGGCGTGCGCCCGGGCGAGCGCGAGCACGTTCTCGCCGTACGAGGTCGTCTTCAGGCCGGTGAGCGCCCCGACGTCGTTGCGGCGGAACGGCACCGTGATGACGCCGGTCGCCGGCTCCGGGTCGTGGCCGGGAGTGACGCCGAGCACCAGCGTCGGCGGGCCGTCGACGCGTCCGCTGCCCAGGATGCCGGGGCCGCCGGTGAAGGTGATCCGCAGCAGGTCGAAGCCCGTGGTCAGGACGTCGGCGTTCGCCGCCACCACCTCCTGCACCGCGCGCCGGACGACCGTCGGGTCGAAGCCTGGCAGGCCGATGCCGGCCGCGGACCGCGCCATCCGCGCGACGTGCCGGGACAGCGCGAACGGCCGGCCGTGGTCGATCTTGACCGCCTCGAAGACCCCGTCGCCGACCACGAAGCCGTGGTCCCGGGCCGAGGTCGTCGCCTCCGCCTCGGGCACCAGGCGCCCGTTGACCCAGAACACCGTCGACGTCACGTCCGCCACCGCTGCGCTCCCGCGTCCCTCGCGCGCCCGCGCGCTCCGCGGGCCGTCCCGGGCAGCCTAGCCGCGCCCCGTCAGGCGGGGTGGGCGGCCCCGGTCAGGCCGGCCGCCCGGGCGACCTCGCGCCCCCAGGCCGACGCCCGGTCCAGCTCCCCGTCGACCAGCGGCCCGTGCATCCCGGCGACGTGGAAGCCCGCGGGCGGCAGCACGACCCGGCAGCCCGCCCGGCGCAACCGCTTCGCCATCCCCGCCGAGGCGCGCTTCGGAACGGGCCGGTCCACCCGGGTGTCGAAGGCCGCGGCCGGGGTGCCGTCCGCGGCGTCCAGCCCCTCGAGCCACTCCCGCACGCCGCGCCCGCTGTCGGCGTCCGGCTCGGCCTCCGCTCGGCGGCGGGCCTCGGGGTCCTCGAGGTGGTCCGCCCGGCTCCGGCGCGTCTCGGGGCGGCTGAGCGAGAACGCGTGGGTCGGGCCGCCGACGACGACCAGGTCGGTGCGCAGCGCGTCCGGTGCGGCGAGCACGCTGACCACCTCGACGTCCGCGCCCGGCGCCGCGTCCCGCAGACCGGCGGCCACCGCCTCGGCGACGGCGTGGCTGTTCCCGAACATGCTCTCGTACACGACGTGCGCACGCATGGCTGCCTCCCCTGGCTCCCGCGGCGGGCGACGCGACGCCGCGCCGCTCGTGCGGACCACGCTAGGCGCGCCGTCGGGTGCGCGGGTGGGCCCACGGTCCCGGGTCGGGCCCGCAGACGACGCCGCCGGGCCCGCCGGGACGACGCCGGCCGGGCCCGCCGGACCGGCCGGCTCAGGAGCGCCGCGCCGCCTTGGCCGCCCCGCCGCCGAGCCCCCCGCGCCCGCCGGGCCGGACGGCGTGCCGCACGACCGACGCCGCGACGGCCTCCAGGGTCCGGCCCTGCGAGGCGCGCAGCACGTCGAGCACGTGCCGCGCCTCGTCCTCGTCGCAGCCGCGCACCTCCATCAGCACGCCGACCGCGTGGTCGACGGACGCCCGGGTGAGCCGCGCGGCCTCCGCCTCCGGGAGCACCGGGTCGCGGGCGGGGATGGTGCTGTGCAGCTCGATGAGCGAGGCCATCTCGCCGGCGAAGCCCGACGCCCGGCGCACGACCTCGGGGTCGCAGGACCCGGGCTCGTCCAGGTACAGGGTCAGCGCGGCCGTGCCGCCCCGGCTCAGCGGCGCCGGGATCGCCAGCACGCCGCGGAAGCCGGCGCGGAGCGCGGCCGCCCGCCAGGGCCCGACCCCGGGCCCGGCGTCGTCGCGCAGGTCGGCCAGGACCAGCGGGGCTCCGGCGCCCACCGCGTCGCGCCACGGGCCGGCGCCGTCGGCGGCGGCCCCGGTGCGGGTCAGCCGGTCCCCGGCCGACGCGATCAGCCAGTCCGCGCCGCGCCGGCGCGCGTGCACCGCACCCTCGACGGCGCTCCCCGTCCGGCCCGCCACCAGGCGCGCCAGGTCCTCCAGGAGCGCCAGCACGCTGCGCGCGGGCTCCGCGCCCGGCCACACCGCACACACCTCAGCCATCGTCCGTCCGTCCCCCTGGGCAGCACGTGCGGGACTCCTCGCCGAGACCCTGCACCGGTCGCGCGCTGCCGGCGCGCACGCACATCGTGGCACGCCCGGTCGGGCCGAGATGCCCGATTCGTCCCGAGATCGTGCCCGTCGGGCACCGATTAGCCCTGCCGGGTGACCCGCGGGGCGCCGGAACCGGGCGGAGCCGGGCACGCCCGGGCGGGGCGGGCG
>NZ_JAKRMS010000190.1 GCF_022346185.1 Cellulomonas sp. ACRRI
TCTGGCCGACGCGGATGAAGGCGCGCGCGTCGAGCCCGTTGGCGGAGACGATCGCGGAGACGGTCGTGCCGTAGCGCTTGGCGATCGCGGACACGGTCTCGCCGGAGGCGACGGTGTGCGACCCGCCGGCGGACGCGGGCGCCGCGGCCGGGGCCGCGGCGGCGGTGCCGGACGTCGGGATCGTCAGGCGCTGGCCCTCGCGGATGAACGCGCTGCCGTTCAGGCCGTTCGCGGTGCGCACGGCGGCGACGCTCGTGCCGTACTTCGCGGCGATGTGGCTCACCGTGTCGCCGGAGCGCACCGTGTACGGCTCGTCGGCGTGCGCGGCCGGGGCCGCGGCGGTCGCGGCGACCGCCGCGATCGCCAGGGCGCCGGTGCTGGTGGCGAGACGCCGGCCACGGTGGCCCGCGGCGCGGGCCGGGGTGCCCTGGGAGCGGGCGGCCTGGTCCGTGAGGGCGAGGGCGGGCTGCGACATGGTGGGAACCCCTGGTGCTGAGACGACGTGGAGCGGTGGCGGTACGCGCCCGGAGCGCGTGACGGGTGTGACTCGTGTGACTGGTGTGAACACTGTGACGGTAGTGCACGTGGTGGGAGGTGGGAAGCCGGGGGGACCATTCGGTGCATTGACCAGGACATTTCGGACGCATTCCTCACACTCCGGGGCGAGCGGCGTCCGCCACCAGGGGGAACGCCGCGTCGTGCGCGGACCCGCCCCGGGCGTCAGTACGCTGGCCCGCGTGACTGCGCAGACCCCCGATGACCTGGTCGACTCCTGGCTGACCGTGCCCGACGTGGCGGAGGAGCTCGGCGTCGACGCCGGGAAGGTCCGCCGCCTGCTGAAGGAGCGCCGCCTCGCCGGCGTCCGCCGGGGCGAGCCGCCGGTGCTGAGCGTCCCCGCCGCGTTCCTCGTGCCCGCCGACGCCCGCAACCCCGCGACCGTGCCGGACGGCTACGGCGAGCAGGAGGCGGCCGGCACGTCCGCCGTCCTCGCCTCGCTGCAGGGGACGCTGTCCGTGCTGGGCGACGTCGGCATGTCGGACGCCGAGGCGATCGCCTGGCTGTTCACGCCCGACGAGACGTTGCCCGGCCGGCCGGTGGACGCCCTGCGCGCCGGCCACAAGACCGAGGTGCGGCGGCGGGCGCAGGCGCTGCTCTGAGCCCGGCCCGGCGCGGGCTCACGCCCGGCGGTCGACCGCCGCGTGGCCCAGGGCGACGAGCATCGCCCGGCCGTCCTCGGTGAGCTCTGCCCGGGCGAGCGCGGCGAACCCGCGCTCGCCCAGGTCGGCGATGAGCGCCTCCACGTCGGCCACGGCGCCGCTCGCCTCGATCCGGTCGGCGAGCGCGCGGCACGCCGCGTCGTCCAGCGCCCGGTCGCCGAGACCGGCGTGCAGCGCGTCGGCCAGACCGGCGTCCTGCGTGGCGCGGGCGTGCGCCATCGCCCGCGCCACGAGCACGGTGCGCTTGCCCTCGCGCAGGTCGTCCCCGGCGGGCTTGCCCGTCGTCGCCGGGTCGCCGAACACGCCGAGCAGGTCGTCGCGGAGCTGGAACGCCTCGCCGAGCGGCAGGCCGTAGGCGGCGGTCGCGGCCAGCGCGGCGTCGTCCGCGCCGGCGAGCACCGCGCCGAGCAGCAGCGGGTGCTCCACGCTGTACCGCGCGGCCTTCGCGACGATCACCTCGCGGGCCCGCCGCTCGTCGGCCTCGGGGTCCTGCCCCCACGGCAGGACCTCGGCGAGCAGGTCGAGGTACTGCCCGACCGTGACCTCGGTCCGCATCCGCTCGAAGACCGCGTGCGCGGCCGCCCGCCGCTCGGCCGGCAGGTCCGCGACCGCGCGCACGAACTCCCGCTCGCTCGCCACGAGGGCCAGGTCGCCGAGCAGGATCGCCGCCGACTCGCCGAACCGGTCGGGGTCGCCGGACCAGCCCCGCTCGGCGTGCAGCGCGGCGAACCGGCGGTGCGCCGCCGGCCGGCCGCGCCGGGTGTCCGAGTCGTCCATCACGTCGTCGTGGAACAGCGCGGCCGCCTGGAACAGCTCCAGCGCCGCGCCGACCCGCAGCACCGCGTCCGCCTCGGGGGAGGCCGGGTCGCCGCCGTGCGCGCGCCACGACCACCAGCAGAAGGCCGCCCGCAGCCGCTTGCCGCCGGCCAGCATGTGGCTCAGGGCGTCCGCCAGCGGCGCGGCACCGGCACCGGAGGCGACCAGCTCGGGCAGCAGCGCCTCGACGTGCTCCGTGAGCAGGGCGTCGACCCGGGTGCGGAGGTCCTCGGCGTCGACGAGTGCGGGGGCGGTGCTCACCCGGCGAGCGTAGGGCCTCAGAGCCGGACGGTCCCGCCCAGCGTCAGCGTGCGCACCCCGTCGCGGTCCAGCACGCCCAGCGTGAGCAGCTCCGCGCCGCCGTCCCCGCGCACGAACGTCGACGACGCCGCCAGGCCGGTCGAGCCCGGGTCGACCACGGTCTCCGCGAAGCCCGCCGCGGCCAGCTGGTCGCGCACCGCCTGCACCAGCTGGTCGGTCGCGAGCGGGCTGCGCAGGTTCAGGCTGATCGTCGTCAGTCCCGTCGCCGCGTCGTCCTCCGCGCTCGACACGAGGATCTCGCTGCCCTCGGGCGGCTGCACCAGGTCGGACGGGAAGCCCGCCGCGAGGTCGCCGACCGACGAGCCCGTGGAGGTCGGGCTGGGCAGGAGCGACTCCGTGGGCGCGGGGGCCGGGACCGTGGCGGTCGCCGACGCGGTCGGCGCGCCGCCGTCGTCGCCCGTGCAGCCCGTCGAGCCGAGCGCCACGACGGTCAGGACGAGGGCGGCGGTGGTGGGACGGCGGAGCACGGGCGCCACAGTAGCGCCGCTCCACGAGCGGGTGCCGACTCCTCCACAGGGGCGTGGGTGCTGCATCGTCCCCAGGACGGTCCCGGGTCGGGGCGGGGCGTCGTGGTCGTCATGCCGTCCACCCGACCGCGCCACCCTCCGGCTCGGGCACCCGCGCGAGCTGCTCGCGCTGGTGCCCCACCTGCTGGGCTTCCAACCCGGCGACTCCGCCGTGCTGGTCGGTCTCCGGCCGCCCGGCCGTCAGGTCGGCCTCGTGGCGCGGGTCGACCTGCCCGACGTCCTCCGCCCCGACGGCCCGGAGCTGGCCGCGGCCCTCGCCGACCACCTGCGCGACGACGGCACCGCCGAGGTCGTCGTCGTGCTCTACGCCGGGGAGGGCGACCCGCGTGACCCCGAGCGCGGGCTGCGTGCCCGGCCCGGCTCCCGCGGGGCGCGCGCCGCGGAGGTGCTGCGCCGCGGCCTGGCCGGCGTGGGACCCCTGACGACCTGGTCCGTCGACGGCGGGAGCTACCTCGGGCTGGACTGCCGGGACCGCGGCTGCTGCCCCGCCGGCGGGCGACCGCTCGCCGACCTGTCGGGCGGGGACCTGGCCGGCCGGCTCGTGTCGCGCCGGGGCGGGGTCGCCGGGTCGCGGGAGGAGCTGGGGCTCGTGCGGCCCGCCCCGCCCGGCCGGCGCCGGTCCGCCGCCGCCGCGCGGTCCCGCTGGTTCGACGCCCTGCTGCGCGCCGACGGCGCCGACGCCGTGCTCCGGTGGCGGCAGCGGTCGCTCGCGGCATGGCGGGGTGTGCTCGCGGCGGCCGGGGAGCCGGACGAGGTCCCGCCCGCCGCGCTCGGCCGGGTCGAGGCGGCTCTCCTCGACCCTGTCGTGCGGGACGCCGTCGTGCTGACGCTCGTCGCCCCCGAGGACGCGGCGCTGCCTGACGCGCTGGTGCGCACGGGCGCCATCGGACGGGCCGGGGCCGGGACGGCGTGGGCGGACGACGGGGGCCGACCCGCGCGCGCGAGCGGGCCGGGGGAGCGGGACGCGGTCGCCTCCGCCGAGTGCGCGGAGTGTGAGGTGGACGAGGAGCGCGGGGCCTGCGAGGTCCGCCGGGCCTGCGGGGCGGGCGAGGACCGTGGGGCCTGCGGGGCCTGCGGGGACCGTGAGGCACGCGAGGCCTGCGAGGCCTGCGAGGCCTGCGAGGCCTGCACGGCGGGCGAGGACGGCGGGGCCCGCGGGGCCCGCTGGGCGTGCGGGGCGTGCGCGGGCCGGGAGGACCGCGAGGAGGACGCGGAGGACGAGGAGGACGCGGAGGACGAGGAACGCGGGGCCTGCGGGGCCCGCGGGGCCTGCAGGGCCCGCGCGGACCGCGAGGCCGGCGAGGGCCACGAGGCCTGCGAGGGCGACGGGGCGTGCGAGGGCAACGGAGCGTGCGAGGGCAACGGAGCGTGCGAGGGCGACGGGGCGTGCGAGGAGTGCGCGGACCGCGGCCGCCGGCGCCCCGAGCGCGACGCGGGCGCCGGGGACCCGGCGGACGCGGCGGACCGGGCCCCCGGCGTGCAGGACGCCCGCACGGTGTCCGCACGGGTGCGCGAGGCGCTCGACCGGCTCGTGGACCCCGCGCGCGGCCGTGAACCGCGCCAGGACGTCGCGGACGCCGGACGCGCGGCCCTCGAGCGGGTCGTCGCCCACGGCCGGCGGGACCGGCAGGCGCCCGCGCTCACCGTGCTCGCCCTGCTGGCGTGGTGGGACGGGGACGCCGTCCGGGCGTCGGTCCTGGTCGAGCGCGCGCTCGACCAGGACCCGGGCCACCGGCTCGCGGGGCTGCTCGACCGCGCGCTCGGCGCGGGCCTGCCGCCGGGGTGGGTGCGTCGTCGCTGCTGAGCGCCCCGGGGACCGGTCGTGCGCCCCGACCCCTTCCGGTACGGTCGGACCACGGTCCACGGCCCGCACCCGCGCGACGGCGCCCCGGTGCGCGCCCGAGGACGCACAGCGCACGTGCGAGGAGCACACATGAGCATCGTGGTCGGGTACCTGGCGACCGTCGAGGGACGTGCCGCGCTCGCGGCGGCGACGGGCGAGGCGGTCCGCAGGTCGGAGCCCCTGGTCGTGGTCGTGAGCGAGCGCGGGGACGAGACCGACGAGCAGAAGGACGAGCTCGCCGCCGCCCTCGACGAGGTCCGCGGGTCGCTCGAGTCCCGGGGCGTCCCGCACGACGTGCGTGTCGTGACGGGTGGCCGGGACGTCGCCGAGACGCTCATCGGCACCGCGGAGGAGACGGACGCCACGCTCATCGTCATCGGTCTGCGCCGCCGCAGCCCCGTCGGCAAGCTGATCCTCGGCGCCAACGCCCAGCGCATCCTGCTCGACTCCCCGTGCCCGGTCCTGGCGGTCAAGCCCGACCCGAGCTGACCACGGCGGCTCCCGGGGTCGGCGACCGGGCCGGGCGGCCGCCCGCGGCCGACACGCCCGGGGGTGCGGGACACGCCCGGGGTGCCCCCGGCCGGCACGGCAGGCCCGTCGCGGGAATCCGCGGCGGGCCTCGCGCGTTGAGCACCTACGACAGGTCATCCGGCCTGCCGGACCGAGGCGTCGCCGCCCGTCCGGGGCATCCCGTGGCGGGTGCGGGCCGGTACAATATCGAGGTACCCGATGCGCCGAACCGGGTCCCTTGCTGCCGAAAGGTCATTCGTGACGCCCCAGACTCCCACCCCCACCCTC
>NZ_JAKRMS010000191.1 GCF_022346185.1 Cellulomonas sp. ACRRI
GTGCTGCTCGCCCGCGAGCGCGAGGGGGTCCCGGGGCAGGCCCCGCCGACGGCCGAGGACCGGGCGGTGCGCGGGATCGCGGCGATCCTCGCGGGCAGCATCGACGCGGCGGTCCGTGACGCCGGCCGCGCGCACGACGCGGCGCGCGCGGACCTCGACGGACCGGCGCTGGAGATCAGCGCGGCGGTGGCGGCGTTCGGCCTCGCGCTCGCGGGCCGGTCCCGCGAGCTGCGCGAGCACCTCGCGGCCGCGCTCGCGCTCGGGCCGACGGCGCCGCTGCAGCCGTGGGCCCGGGCGGGGCTGCTCTGCGTCGGCACGGCCCTCGCCGCCGCCGACCGACGGGTGGTGGCGGCCCGGGCCCTGGCCGACGGGCTCACCGCCATGCGGCTGCCGCTGAGCCCGGTGCCGCTGACGTCGGCGACGCTGGCGCGTCTGCGGGTGTCCGTCGTGGCCGGTGACGATCCCGCCGAGGGCGCGGTGGCGCTGTGGCGCGAGGTCGACGAGAGCCTCGACCGCGGGTTCGTCCCCGCCGCGGTGCTCTCGGGCGCCGCCGCGGCGGAGGTCCTCCCGGACCACCCCGTCGCGCCCCGGGTCGCGGCCGCGGCCGCCACGAGCCAGGGGACGGTGCTGCCGCTGCTCGGCCGGTACGTCGCCGCGCTGGCCTCGGGGCGGCCGGACCGGGCGGCCGAGGTGGCCCCGGGCCTGGGCGCCGCCGGGCTGCGGATCCACGCCGTCCGCGCCCACGCCCGCGCGGCGTCCCTGGCGGCGCTGCGGGGCGACCCCTCGACGGCGCAGTCCGAGCTGGCCGCGGCGGACGCCGTCGTCGCGCGGGCCGGCGGGGACCTCGACGGTGCCGTCGACGCGGTGGGTCCGGTATCGGGGCTGAGCAGCCGCGAGCTCGAGATCGCCCGCCTCGTCGCGGCCGGCTCCTCCAACCGGCAGGTCGCCCAGGCGCTCGGGGTCTCGGTGCGGACGATCGACAACCACCTGTACCGGATCTACCGGAAGGTCGGCGTGAGCGACCGGGAGAGCCTGGCACGCCGCATCCACTGACCTCGGCACGCCGTCCGGTGGTGCCCGCGCGGCACGTCCCTAGCCGCGGAGGCGCCCCGCACGCAGGCGCCGGTGCGCGACGACGGCGCACCACCCGGCGCCGGCGGCCACGACCGCCCCGAGCACCGCGCCGAGCGCGACGTCGTGCAGGTAGTGCACCCCCTCGAGCACCCGCCCCGCCGCCACCAGCAGCGCCAGGACGACCGCGGCCCAGGTCGCCCGGGCGGAGCGGGTCGCGAGCGCCACCACGACCACCGCGGCGACCGCGACGGTCGCGTGGTTGGACGGCAGGGACCAGTCCCCGGCGGGCGGGCAGTGCGCCGCCCCGGCCCACCGCGTGCAGGGCCGCGCCTGCACCAGGAGCGCCTTCGCCGTCTCGCTGGCGGCGTAGGCGAGCACCACCCCGGCGGACGCGCCGAGCACGGCGGGCAGCCGGTCGCGGTGCGCCCGCCAGGCGTGCAGCACCGTCGCGGCGGTCACCGCGGCCAGCGCCCCGATCGCGCCCGTGGAGAGCAGGTCGATCGACGGGAGGGCGGCGGTCGACGACAGGGCCCACCGGGACACCACGACGCTCAGGCTGCCCGGGAACGGCAGCAGCAGGGCCACCAGCGCCAGGGCGGCCAGGAGCAGGAGCGGTGCGAGCGGGGCGCGTGTCGTCGTCGGCATGGCCCCGACGCTAGGAGCGCCCGTGCCGGCGGTCGTCGCCCCGCGGTCGGATCCGGGAACGGTCCGGGTGCGACCGTCGTCGGACCCGATAGCGTGCCGGGCATGGCAGCAACGCGGCTCCTCGTCATCGGCGGCACCGGCGTCATCAGCTCGGCCGTCACCCGGCTCGCCGTCGAGCGAGGGCTCGACGTCACGGTGCTCAACCGCGGGTCGAGCGCGACCCGCCCGCTGCCGGAGGGCGTGGAGGTGGTCCAGGCCGACGTCCGGGACCCGGCGTCCGTCCGCGCCGCGCTGGGCGACCGCGCGTTCGACTCGGTCGTCGACTGGGTGGCCTTCACCCCGGAGCACGTGCAGACCGACGTCGACCTGTTCGCCGGGCGGACGGGCCAGTACGTGTTCATCTCGTCCGCGTCGGCGTACCAGACCCCGCCGGAGCGGCTGCCGGTCACCGAGTCGACCCCGCTGCGCAACCCGTTCTGGCGGTACTCCCGGGACAAGATCGCGTGCGAGGACCTGCTGGTGCGGGCGTACCGGGACTCCGGCTTCCCGGCGACGGTGATCCGCCCGTCGCACACCTACGACCGCACGCTCGTCCCGCTCGACGGCGGCTGGACGGCGATGGAGCGGATGCGGCAGGGCCGCGAGGTCGTGGTGCACGGCGACGGCACCTCGCTGTGGACGCTGACCCACCACGAGGACTTCGCCCGCGGCCTGGTCCCGCTGCTGGGGCACCCGCGCACGCTCGGCGAGGCGTTCCACATCACCTCGGACGACGTGCTGACCTGGGACCAGGTGGTGCGGGCGCTCGCGGCCGCGTTAGGGCTGGAGCCGCGGATCGTGCACGTGCCGTCGGACGCGATCGCGGCCGCGGACCCGGAGTGGGGCGCCGGGCTCCTCGGCGACAAGGCGCACTCGATGGTGTTCGACACGACGAAGCTGCGCGGGCTGGTCCCCGGCTTCGCGACGACGATCCGGTTCGAGCAGGGCGCGCGGGAGATCGTCGCCTGGCACGACGCGGACCCGGCGCGGCGCGCGGTGGACACCCGGCTGGACGCGGTGATGGACGACCTGGTGGCCCGGTACCGGGTGGCCTGAGGCGCGCGCCGGGCCGCCTCAGGGCATCGGGACGATCCCGGCGGTGGCACGCCCGCCGGCGTCGAGCAGGTGGCCCAGGTGCTTGGTGGTCCGCAGCACCACGGACCGGTCGGCGATCGTCACGCCGGGCAGGCGCTCCTCGACGACGGCCTCGAGCCGCCCGACGTCCTGCAGGGTCCGCAGCCAGACGGCGACGATCACGTTGTACTCGCCCACGGTGGTGACGACCAGCCGGACCTCGTCCATCCGGCCGAGCTGCGGGCCGACCCGCGCGACCATCGCCGCCGGCACCCGCAGGAAGTACCAGGCGTAGATCGGCCACGGGGTGTGCGCCCGCGCCACGTCGACCCGCATGACGAACCGGCCGGACGCCCGCATCGTCGCGAGGGCGTCCCGGGTGCGGCGGGGCGTCATCCCGACCCGGGCGGCGAGCTCGGCCACGCCGATCCGCGCGTCCTCGGTGAGCGCCTCGCTCAGCGCCCGCGCCTCGTGCGGGCGCACGGTGACCGCCCCGCCGGTCGGCCGGGCGTCCAGCGCGGCGACCCGCGCGACCTCCTCCTTCGACAGCGCGCGCATCCGCCAGCTGCGGGCGTCGGTGACGACGTCCGACACCAGGTGGGTGCGCATCGCGCGGACGCCGGAGACGCCGCGGATCCGCTCGAGCGTCCAGGACGCCACGGCCTCGGTCCCGGTGGAGCCGAGGCTGAGCATGATGTCGCGGCCCCCGGCGGTGAGGTCGATGGTGAAGGCCTCCCCGTCGGCCGCCAGCGCGTGGGCGACCGCGAGGGTCTCGCCGGGGCTGCACTCGATCTCGATCAGGGACAGCTGGGTCTGGTCCCCCCAGCCGTACCCCGTGACGTAGACGAGGCCCTCGCGGGTGAGCCGGGCCCAGCGCCGGGCCAGGGTGACGGGGTCCGCCCCCAGCACCGGCGCGAGGCCGGACCACGGCGCGCGCGGGCTGATCTGCAGCGCGTGGATCAGGCGCTGGTCCAGGTGGTCGATGGCCTCATCCTGCACAGAGCACCGCCTTTCGGTCTGTTTCCGGCAGTCTGCACCATCGACGCCGGTGCGCCTCCTAGCGTCGCGCCACCTCGTCGGCCCGTCCCAGGAGACCTCATGACCGCCTCCGCACCTCCCGGCACCGCCCAGGCCCGCCCCGCGCTCCGCGGGGTCGTCGGCTTCCTCGTCGTCATGGAGCTCGGCTCCGGCATGCTGCAGGGCTGGTACCCCGTCCTGCTGTCGGCCATCGGGTCCGAGTTCGGCGTCACCGCGGCCTCGCTCAACTGGGTCAGCGCCGCCTACATGCTCGCCACCGTGGTGTGCGTGCCGATCATCGCGAAGCTCGGGGACCGGTACGGGCACCGCCGGATGCTGACCGTGGCCGCCGCGCTGGTCGCGCTCGGCTCGGTCGTCGTCGCGCTCGCCCCGAACTTCGCGGTGCTGCTGGTCGGGCGCGCCCTGCAGGCCCCGCTGGCCGCCTTCCTGCCGCTGGAGTTCGCGATCGTGCGGGACCGGGACCCGAAGTCCGCCGGCCGGTCCATCGGCAAGCTGGTCGGGGCGCTGACGTTCGGCGCCGCGATCGGGTCGCTCGGGGCCGGCGCCCTCTACGGCGCGGTCGGGGACCTGCGGCTCGTGCTGTGGGTGCCCGCGCTGTTCCTCGCGGTCTGCGTCCCGGTCGTCGCGTTCCTGGTGCCCGAGTCCCGGGTGCGGGCGAGCGGCACGACCGACTGGCTCGGCGCGGCGCTGCTGGGCGTCGGCCTGCTCGCCGTGCTCGGCGGGATCTCGAACGCCGCGTCCTGGGGCTGGACGAGCCCCCTCACGGCGCTGGCGGTGCTCGGCGGCCTTGCCCTGCTCGTCGCCTGGGTGGCCGTCGAGCGCCGGGTCGCGCACCCGCTGGTCGACGTGACGCTCCTGGTCCGCGGCGGCATCGGCCTGCCGATCGTGGTCGCGTTCCTGTTCGGCGCGCAGCTGTTCGGCAGCCAGACCGCCTCGACCCTCTTCATGCTGAGCGACCCCGACGCGGTCGGCTTCGGCCTCGGCCTCACCTCCGCGGCGGTCGGCATCGTCTCGCTCGTCGTGGCGCTCGCCGCGTTCGTGGCGTCGAGCGCCGGCGACCGGGTCGCGACGCGGCTCGGCGTGCCGGGCGCCGTCGCGCTCGGCGGCGCCCTGCTCACGGTCAGCTACGTCGGCCTGCTGCTGGGATCGGGGTCCGCCGTGGTCGTAGTCGCCGCGATGTTGGTCGGCGGGCTCGGCAACGGCGTCCTGATCTCGGTCCTGCCGACGATCGTCGTGACCCGCGCCCCGGCCGACTCGGTGGGGATCGCCTCGGCGCTGTACAACACCTCGCGCACCGCGGCCGGCGCGGTCGCCGGCGCCGTGTTCGCGCTCCTCATGGCCAGCTTCGTCGCCACCGTCGGGACGGGCGACGCGGCCGTCACCACCACGTCGTTCACCGGGTACGTCGCCGTCTGGGGGGTGTGCGCGGCGATCGGCGTCGCGGTCACCGCCCTCTCCCGCTTCCTCCGCGGGCCGGCGGCCGCCGAGCCCGCTCCGGTCGCGGACGCCGCGCCCGCCGCCGCGATCCCGGCCCCCCGCCCCACCCCGGGCGCCCGCCCAGGTCCCCCGCCTTGTTGGTGCC
>NZ_JAKRMS010000192.1 GCF_022346185.1 Cellulomonas sp. ACRRI
CTCCCCCGGCGGGCACCGCACCCGCCACCGGCCCCGGTGCCGCCCCCGACGCCGCACCGGGCGGCACCGTCCCGCCCGGGCGCGCGCTGGCCGTCGAGTCCGCCGGCGTGGACGTCATCGCCGACCGCGACCGCAAGGGCACCCCGCGCCAGCTGTTCTGGCCGTGGTTCGCCGCGAACGTGTCCGTGCTCGGCCTGTCCTACGGCGCGTGGGTCCTCGACTTCGGGGTGTCGTTCGCCCAGGCCGTGGTCGCGAGCGTCGTCGGCATCGTCTTCTCGTTCCTGCTCTGCGGCATCGTCGCGCTCGCCGGCAAGCGGGGCTCGGCGCCCACGATGGTGCTGTCCCGCGCGGCGCTCGGCGTGCAGGGCAACCGCGTGGCCGCCGTGCTGTCCTGGCTGCTCACCGTCGGCTGGGAGACGATCCTCACCGCGCTCGCCACCCTCGCGACCGCCACCGTCGTGGAGGCGCTCGGCTGGGGCGGCGGCACCGGGGTGCAGATCGTGGCGCTGGTCGTCGTCGCGGGGCTCATCATCGCGGGCGGCGTGTTCGGCTTCGACCTGATCATGCGGATGCAGACCGTCATCACCGTGGTGACCGCCGTGCTCACCGTCGGCTACGTGCTGCTCGTCCTGGACCACGTCGACACCGCCGCGGTGACCGCCCTGCCGGGCGGCACGGCCCAGGCCTTCATCGGGGCGCTCGTGTTCATGATGACCGGGTTCGGGCTCGGCTGGGTCAACATGGCCGCCGACTACTCCCGGTACCTCCCCCGGCACACCTCCGGCCGGGGCGTCGTGGGGTGGACCACCTTCGGCGCGTCGCTCGCGCCCGTCGTGCTGCTGCTGTTCGGCCTGCTGCTGGCCGGCTCCGACCCCGAGCTGCGCGCGGCCATCAGCGACGACCCCATCGGCGCGCTGACCACCATCCTGCCGACCTGGTACCTGGTGCCGTTCGCGATCGTGGCCGTGCTCGGGCTGATCGGCGGCGCCGTCCTGGACATCTACTCGTCCGGGCTGGCGCTGGTCTCGACCGGCCTGCCCGTCAGCCGGCCCGTCGCCGCCGGGATCGACGGCGTCATCATGGTGCTCGGCACGATCTACATCGTGTTCGGCTCCGACACGTTCTTCGGCGTGTTCCAGGGCTTCCTCATCACGCTCGGCGTCCCGATCGCGGCGTGGGCGGGCATCATGATCGCCGACGTGCTGCTGCGCCGACGCGACTACGACGACCGCGACCTCTTCGACCCGCGCGGCCGCTACGGCCGGGCCGCCGGGGTGCCGCTGGCGCTGCTCGGGCTCGGCACGGTGCTGGGCTGGGGGCTCGTCACCAACGCGTCCGCCGGGTGGCTGTCCTGGCAGGGCTACCTGCTCGGGCCGTTCGGGCTGGGCGGGACGTCCGGGGCGTGGGCGTACGCCAACCTCGGGGTGCTGGTCGCCCTCGCGGTCGGGTTCCTCGGCACGCTGCTGCTGCGGCGCGGGGCGGTCCGGCGGCAGGAGTCGCTGCCGCCGTCGGCGGGCGTGGACGCGGAGGCCGGCGCGGGGGTGGCGCGGTGACCGATGCGGATGCCGCGAGCGGTCCGGACGGGGCGGGCGGCCCGGGCGGCCCGGGCGGCGCGGGCGAGGCGGACGGCACGACGGCGCCAGGGGCGCACGGTCCCGGCGGCGCGACGCCCGGGCGGGCGGTGCTGGTCGTGGTCGACATGCAGCCGGTTTTCGCCGACGCGGACAGCCCCTGGGCCGCGCCGCGGTTCGGCGAGGCGCTACCGGTGGTCCGGGCCCTCGCCGAGCAGGCCGGCGCCGAGCGGACGGTGTTCACCCGGTTCGTGGCGCCCGACCGGCCCGAGGGCGCCTGGGTGGCGTACTACGCGGACTGGCCCTTCGCCCTGCAGCCCGAGGACGCGCCGGCGTACGCGATCGTGCCCGCGCTCGCCGACCTCGCCGCAGAGGCCGCGGTCGTCACCGCCACCACCTTCGGCAAGTGGGGCCCGGACCTCGCCGCGCACGTCGGCCCCGGCGACACGATGCTGCTCGCCGGGGTCTCGACCGACTGCTGCGTGCTGTCCACGGCGCTGCCCGCGGCGGACGCCGGCGTGGCCGTGCGCGTGGTCGCGGAGGCGTGCGCGGGCGCCGACGACGCGAGCCACGCGCGCGCCCTGGACGCGATCCGGCTGTACGCCCCGCTGGCCGACGTGGTCGACGCGACCACGGCGGCCGCGATCCTGGCGACCACCACGGCGCCCCCGGCCGCCTGACGCCCCGCGCGGAGCGTGCCCGCCGAGGTCGAGCGGTCTCGGCGAGGTCGAGCGTTTCCGGCGGCCGCGTCGCGGCAGAGCCTCGACCTCGCGGACCGAGCACGGACAGCGCGACGCCCGGGTCGCGCCGGTCCCCCACGGGGCCGGCTCGACCCGGGCGTCGGCGCGCCGGCTCAGGCCTGGCGCTCGGCGGACTCCACCACGTTGGCCAGCAGCATCGCGCGCGTCATCGGCCCGACTCCGCCGGGGTTGGGGCTCACCCAGGCGGCCACCTCGGCCACCCCCGCGTCCACGTCGCCCGCGATCCGGCTCTTCCCGGTCTCCGGGTCGGACACCCGCGACACGCCCACGTCCACGACGACGGCGCCCGGCTTCACCAGGTCGGCCGTGAGGATCCCCGGCACGCCCGCGGCGGCCACGATCACGTCGGCGTTCCGGGTGTGCTCGCCCAGGTCGGCGGTGCCGGTGTGCGTGAGCGTCACCGTGGCGTTCACGGCGCGGCGGGTCAGCAGCAGCCCGATGGACCGCCCGACCGTCGTGCCGCGGCCGATCACCGTGACGTCCGCGCCGGCCAGGTCGACGCCGTGCCGGGTGAGCAGCTCGATGATGCCGCGCGGCGTGCAGGGCAGCGGGGAGTCGATCTCCTCGTTGACCCGCAGCACCAGGCGGCCGAGGTTGGTCGGGTGCAGGCCGTCGGCGTCCTTGTCGGGGTCGACGAGCTCCAGCACCCGGTTGGTGTCGACGCCGCGCGGCAGCGGCAGCTGCACGATGAACCCGGTGCACGCCGGGTCCTCGTTCAGCCGCTGCACGGCGGCCTCGATGTCCTCCTGGGAGGCGTCGGCGGGCAGGTCCTCGCGGATGGAGGCGATGCCGACCTCCGCGCAGTCCCGGTGCTTGCCGGCGACGTAGGACACCGAGCCCGGGTCCTCGCCCACCAGCAGCGTGCCGAGCCCGGGCGTGATGCCGCGCTCGGCCAGCGCGGCGACCCGCGCCTTCAGCTCGCCCTTGATCGCGGCGGCCGTGGCCTTGCCGTCGAGCGTCTTCGCCGTCATGTCGCCGCCCCGATCAGTACTGCTGGAGGCCGGGGTACAGCGGGAACGCGTCGGCCAGCTTGGCCACCCGCGCCCGCAGGCCCTCGACGTCGGCGGACGCACCGGCGGTCAGCGCGGTCGCGATGATGTCCGCGACCTCGGTGAACTCGGCGTCGCCGAACCCGCGGGTCGCGAGCGCCGGGGTGCCGATCCGCAGGCCGGACGTGACACGCGGGGGGCGCGGGTCGAACGGCACCGCGTTGCGGTTCACCGTGATGCCGACGTCGTGCAGCAGGTCCTCGGCCTGCTGGCCGTCGAGCTGCGAGTTCCGCAGGTCGACCAGCACCAGGTGCACGTCGGTGCCGCCGGTCAGGACGGACACGCCCGCGGCGGCGACCTCGGGCGAGACCAGGCGGTCGGCGATGATCCGCGCGCCGTCGATCGTGCGCTGCTGGCGGTCCTTGAAGTCCTCGCCGCCGGCGATCTTGAACGACACGGCCTTGGCGGCGATGACGTGCATGAGCGGGCCGCCCTGCTGGCCCGGGAACACGGCGGAGTCGATCTTCTTGGCGTACTCCTCGCGGCTCAGGATGAAGCCCGAGCGCGGGCCGCCGATGGTCTTGTGCACGGTCGAGGACACGACGTCCGCGTACGGCACGGGCGACGGGTGCAGGCCCGCGGCGACCAGGCCGGCGAAGTGCGCCATGTCGACCCAGAGCTTCGCGCCGACCTCGTCGGCGATCTCGCGCATCGCGGCGAAGTCGAGGTGCCGCGGGTACGCGGACCAGCCGCCGATGATCACGGCCGGGCGGTGCTTCAGCGCGGCCTCGCGGATCGCCTCCGGCTCGATGAGGAAGGTGTCCGGGTTCACGCCGTAGGCGCCGACGTCGTAGAGCTTGCCGGAGAAGTTGATCTTCATGCCGTGCGTGAGGTGGCCGCCGTGGGCCAGCTCGAGGCCCAGGATGCGGTCGCCGGCGTTGGCGAGGGCGTGCAGCACGGCCGCGTTCGCGGTGGCGCCGGAGTGCGGCTGGACGTTCGCGTGCTCGGCGCCGAACAGCTCCTTGGCGCGGGTGATCGCCAGGGTCTCGGCGATGTCGACCTGCTCGCAGCCGCCGTAGTAGCGGCGGCCCGGGTAGCCCTCCGCGTACTTGTTGGTCAGCACGGAGCCCTGCGCCTGCAGGACGGCGCGCGGGACGAAGTTCTCGCTCGCGATCATCTCGAGCGTGCCCTGCTGGCGGGCGAGCTCCCCGTCCAGGACCGCCGCGATCTCCGGGTCCACCTGGGACAGGTTCTGGTCGAGCAGGGGCGTGTTCTCGGCGCTCATGCGTCTCCTCGGCAGTCGGCGGGCGCGGTCTGTCGACCGCACACCGATCGATGGTGTGGGGTGACCGCGGGGCCCAGGCGTCCGACCCGACGTCGTGCTGCTGCGTCGCTCCCCGGTGGTGACCCACCTGTGCGCCAGTCGCGACCCCGTCAGGGTAGCAACGTCCCCGGCCGAGCGGGACGGCGAGTCCGCGGACCGGTCGACCGCCCCCGGTCGGGCGTCAGGCCGAGGCGGGCGCCTCCGCGTCGGCGTCCCCGAGGATCCGCCGCAGGTACGCGTACGTCAGGTCCCCGACCGTCTGGTCGTGCTCGTGCGTGTAGCCGTGCTTCTCGTACAGCGCGAGGTTGTGGACCGAGTCCCGCCCGGTGAACACCCAGACCTCCTCGACGTCCTCGGGCAGGTGCGGCAGGATCGCGAGCAGCAGCTGGGTGCCGATGCCGTGACCCTGCTGGTCGGGCGCGACGGCGAACCGGCCGAGCGTGGCCTTCTTGCCCTCCAGCACCACGCGGATCGACCCGACCAGGCGGTGGCCGGCCCACGCGCCCAGCGTGACGACGCCCTCGGCCGCGAGGTCCGCGCGCAGCTCCGACAGCGTCTGGGTCAGCGGCGGGATGTGCGGGTCGTCGTACTGCTGGGCCTCGGTGACGAAGGCGGCGCGGCGCAGCGTCAGGAGCTCGCCGGCCTCGGCGTCGACGACGGGACGGATGGTCACCTCGGTCTCGCTCATGCCCCCATCGTCTCAGGAGGTGCGCGCCCTCGGCAGCCCGGAGGTCCCGGTGTCGCCCGGATTCCACCCGGTGGACGCC
>NZ_JAKRMS010000193.1 GCF_022346185.1 Cellulomonas sp. ACRRI
CGCCGATGAGCAGCGGGATCGCCCCGCTGGCGTCCCAGGCGAAGTGCTGGGTCCGTGCGGTGGCCGCCCGCGTCTCCTCGGGCTCGGCGGCCGACGGCGTCACGGGCTCGGCGTCCCGCGGGTCCAGGAACGAGGCCGTCGCCGGGTCGTACCAGCGGGCGCGCAGGTAGAGCAGCCCGTTCGCGTCGCACCGTTCGCCGGCGAAGCCGAACTCCGTCACGGGTCGGTCAGGTGCTCGTGACGATGTAGATGAGCGAGATCGCCGTGGGGATGAGGGCGTAGAGGAAATCTAGGTCGCGGGGCTGCGATCGCGCAGCGGGCACCCAGTCGTCGGGCCTACCAGCTGCGACCCACCGTGCGTGATCTCGACGGAACAGACCACGCCGGTACACCGTGATCTGGAGCAGGAGGAAGACCCCGTACATCGTCGGGATCAGTAGAGTGCCGACGGCGACTCGGAAGATGGTGTCCCCAGCGCTCCCGTCCTCGAGAACTCCGAGCGCCAGCATGAGCCAACCGACGAGGCACGAGAGCGCCGTCGCTGATCCGAAGACACACATCGGGATCGCGCCGAACTCGTAGGCGTCAGATCGCGAATCCATCTCGACCGGGGGAGCGCCGAATGCGGAATCGCACATGCGCGCGACTCTCGCCGAGACTGCTCCAGGACCCCGCTGCCGCGATGGAGTTGTCAAGCGAACGAAAGGGTAAAACGCGAGGAAGAAGAGCCTCCATGTGAGTGTGTTGCTTGTCATCGGGAAGTATGCGACACGGCGCCGCGTCTTCAGATGAGGCGAGCGCACCATGCTGCCCTCCACGCCGATCCGTAGTTGGCTGCTGGTGAGATAATCCAGCGATCGATGGCTTCGACGTACTGGGTTCCTCGGCGGACCTGACTCGCCGTCATCCGAGTCAGGTTCCCGGTGGCGCGAGAGGCGGCCCTGATCATCCCCGCGGCGCTCCGGCCGACAGCGGATCCGACGCCGGGGATGATCCCTGCACCGCTCAGAATGATGTCGATGGCGGGGTCTCCGTTCCGGATCCGGGTGGCCGTCGCCACGGCTGCGACTCCCACCGCGGCAGCTGCGACGGCGGGTGCCGCCGGGCCGCTCACGATCGCAAGCACACCGAGCCCGAACGCGATCTTGTCCCAGGTGTCTGCCGAGAGCAGCCCGAGCGGGTCCGTGAACTGGAGAGGGTTGCCGCGCGTGTACCCGTAGGCGGTGCGGGTTAGCTCCACCAGCGGGTCGACGCTCAGGAACGATGCGGTGGCGGTGTCGTACCAGCGGGCGCGCAGGTAGAGCAGCCCGCTGGAGTCGGTCCGCTCGCCGGCGTATCCGAACTCGGAGATGTCCGAAACCGGGGCCAGCCCTGTGCTCAGGGCCTGCCCGTACGGCTGGTAGTCCGTGCCCGCGACCACCGCGCCCGCCTCGTCCGTCACCATCCGGACGGAGCCGATGCCGTCTGTGTGCAGGTAGCGGACCGTGCCATCGGCTTCGCGCTGGGCGGCGGGCGTGGTGCCCGAGAGGTAGAGGAAGCTGCGCTCGCCGTCGCCGATGAGCAGCGGGATCGCCCCGCTGGCGTCCCAGGCGAAGTGCTGGGTCCGTGCGGTGGCCGCCCGCGTCTCCTCGGGCTCGGCGGCCGACGGCGTCACGGGCTCGGCGTCCCGCGGATCGTCGACCTCTCCCTCGGGCTCGCCGGGGTTGTCGACCGCGGTGCCAGAGTCGGGGTCGGGCTCGGGCCCGTCTTCGACGCCCGGCTCGGTCGGCGGGGCAGCCGGGTCCTCCTCGTGCTCGGCGGTGGCGTCGTCCGGACCGGCGGCATCGTCGGTCTCGGCGGTCGGCAACGGTGCTGACTGGTCCTGCGGCTCCGTCGTCGGCTGGACCGCCTCGGCAACGGTGGCCGCCACCTTCGTCGTGCTGGCCAGCAGGCCGTCACCGTCGTAGGTGTGCGTCCACGAGGTGTCCGCGTCGCCGACGGCGGCAAGCCGGTTCGCGGCGTCGAACGTGAGCACGAGGTCGCGCCCGGGTGAGGTCTCCCGGGTGCGGTTGCCGCGGCCGTCGTGCTCGAACCGGGTCTCGACGCCGTCGAGCGTCGCGATCGCGACCTGTCCGGCGGGGTCGTAGTCGAGTCGAGTCCCGTCGGTCAGCAGCGTGACCCGGTCCGCGGCGTCGAAGCCGACCTCTCCGGCGGTGGAGCCCGAGACCGTACTGAGCCGGGCCTGTGCGTCCCACTCGTAGGTGCTGGACCGCGTCACGCCGTCCGCCCGGGCGGAGGTCTCCGAGGACAGCAGCCCCGCGGGGGAGTAGGTCCAGGCCAGGTCGAGCAGCGCGGTCCCGCCGCTGGTGGTCGTGGCCCGCTTCGTCCGCCCAGCGCTGTCATAGGTCTGCCGCTCGGTCACGCCGTTCGGGTAGGTGACCGTGGCGAGCCGCCCGTCGTCGTCCCAGGTGAGGTCGTAGCGCCCGCCGTCCCAGTCGGTGACCGCCACGAGCTGCCGGGCGGCGTCGTATTCGCGCGCGACCACCGACCCGTCCGAGTGGGTGAGCGTGGCGAGGTCGTCGCGCGACGTCCAGCCGTACCGGACCGTGCCCTGCGGGCCTGCGACCTCCAGGGTGCGCCCGGCACCGTCGTACGCATAGCGCGTGGTTCCGGTGGTGTCGGTCATCGAGGAGCGTCGGCCAGCGGCGTCGTACGTGAACGCCGTGCGGTCCTGGCCGCCGTAGTCGACCTCGACGACGCGTCCGGCGGCGTCGTAGCCGTGGGTGGTCACCGTCCCGTCCGGGGCGGTGACGGTGACGACGTTCCCCACGGCGTCGTACCCGAACGTCGTCGTGCGTCCGGCGTCGTCGGTCAGAGCGGTCACCTGCCCGACCGCGTCGTAGGCGTAGGTGGTGGCCCGCCCGTCCGCGTCGGTGTACGACGTGAGCCGACCGGCGAGGTCGTACGCGTACGTCACGGACGTCCCGTCGGACCGGGTGACCGACAGCGTCTGCCCGGCGGCGTCCCGCCCGGTCGTGGTGGTGCGACCATCGGCATCCACGACCGTCTCCGGCCGGCCCGCCCGGTCGTAGTCGATCGACGTGGTGCCGCCGAGCGGGTCGCGAGTCGAGACGTGCTGGCCAGCGGCGTCGTACCCGTGGACGGTGAGCGCCCCCGAAGGCAGCGTCTCTCCGGTCATCCGGCCGGCGCGGTCGCGGGTGTACCGGACGGTGCGGTTGAGCCCGTCGGTGACTGCCATGAGCGCGCCGTCGGGGTCGTACGCCCAGCGGGTCGTATCGCCCTCCGGGTCGGTCTCCGCGACCAGGCGCCCGGCGGGGTCGTGCTCCAGGAGCGTGACCGCCCCGGTCGGATCGGTCGTCGCGGTCGGACGACCCAGCGCGTCGTACTCCGTCCGGTGTTCGGCGCCGTCGGGTCCGACCTCGCGCAGCACGTTGCCCGCCGCGTCGAGGTCGAACGACGTGGTGCCGCCGTCGGGCTCGGTCACGGAGGTGACCCGGCCAAGCCCGTCCCGCGTGTACGTGGTGGTGCCGCCGCGGGCGTCGGTCTCGGAGACGGTCTGGCCGGTCGGGTCGACCGTGCGGGTCACGGTCGCGCCGTCGGCCTCGGTGATGGTGACGACGTTCCCCCGGGCGTCGTAGCCGAACGTCGTCGTGTGGCCGAGCGGGTCGGTCGTGCTCGCGACGGTGCCGTCCGCGTTCCGGACGTGCGCGGTGACCGCGCCGAGGGGGTCGGTCTCCGAGACGAGGTTGCCGGCCGCGTCGTAGCCGTACGCCCAGGTGGCGCCGGTGGCGTCGGTCCTGGTGAGCAGGTTGTCGTGGTCGTCGTAGGTGGAACGGGTCACGCGACCGAGCGGGTCGACCTCGGTGAGCACGTTGCCGTGGGCGTCGTGCGTGTACTGGGTGATGCGGCCCACCGGGTCGGTGACCGCGGCGACGTGGTTCGTCGGGCCGTAGACGTACCGGGTCGTCGCTGCGCGGGAGGTGCCGTACCCGATCGTCTCGGCGACGAGCTGGCCGTCCGAGTACTCCTCGACGGTGACCGAGCGGTCCGGGCCCGTGATCGTCGTCTTCCCGGTCGTGTAACCGAAGGTCGTGACGTTGCCGAGGGGGTCGGTCTGCTGGGCGACCCGGGACTGCGAATCGTAGATGTTGCGGTGCTCGCCGCCGAGCGCGTCGATGAGCGCGACGATGCGGTGCTGGGTGTCGTACTCGTAGCCGCGGGTGCTGCCGTCCGGCATCGTCACCTCGGTGAGGTCACCGTCCGGCGAGTACGCGTAGGAGACGGACCGGCCGGCGCTGTCGGAGATGCCGACGATCCGTCCGTCGGACCAGCGCACGGTGAGGGACCGGCCGCGCTGGTCCGCCGCCGAGACGAGGCGCCCTTCGGCGTCGCGGGTCAGGCCCACGGTGTTGCCGTTGCGGTCCTCGATGCGCAGGAGCCGGCCCGACGCGTCGAAGACGAACCCGTCCCCGCCGTGCCGCCGCAACCGGTACGTGCCGTCGGCGTTCCGGACGAGCGTTGCCAGCACCCGGGCGGCGGTGACGAAGCCACCCGCCTCGTCACGCGCGAACACGATCGTCGAGCCGTTCTCCTGATGGACCTCGATCCACGGGGCGTCCGCGAGGTCGTCACCCTCGTCCGGGACGAGCGACATGGAGTAGCCGAACGTCCAGCCGTGCCCGAGGCCGAGGTCGGTCTCTGCGCGCGAGGTGCCGTAGCTGCGGGTCCAGGCGGGCGCGAGCAGGTCACCCTCGATGCTGAGGTCGACGGAGTTCTCGAACAGCTCCCCGGTCGCGCTGTTCACCGGGTCGCCGTGGCAGCGCTGCGTCACCTGCTGCGACGGGTTCGCGCCACCCGACGTCTCGCACCGCTGGTTGGGGCCGCCGAGCGTGGGGCCGACGAACGTGTTGCTGACCGCCTGGACGTCGACGTTCGGACCGCGTGGCGAGGCTACGACGGCTCGGTAGACCCGGGGCCCGCCCTCCGGCATGAGGATCCGCCACGAGCACCGGTAGGACGAGGCGCTGGCGCAGGTGTCGACCGATCGGCCCGTCGTGGCGTCGACCAGGTGGGCCACGTAGTGGCCGGCGGTGTTCTGGACGAGCTGGTTCATCGTGGCCGTGAAGGTCACGTACTGCCCCGAGGCGGCCTGGCTGACGCTGGAGGCGAGGGTGATGGTCCAGGGGGTGCGTTGGACGGTGATGGTGTTGGAGATGGCTTGGACGTCGATGTCGGGGCCGTTGGGTGAGGCGATGACGGCGCGGTAGTCGCGGGGTCCGCCGGTGTAGTAGCGGGTCTTGACGTGGCAGAGGCGCACGCCGCCGGTGGTGTCGCAGGTGCCGGCGACGGTGCCGGTGGTCAGGTCTTGG
>NZ_JAKRMS010000194.1 GCF_022346185.1 Cellulomonas sp. ACRRI
ACAGGGGACGAGGGCCCGGGCTTGGGCAGCTCAGGGCGCGGGGGTGGCGAGAGCCGCGGGGCGAGGATCCGGGTCTGGCTCCTCGGGGCCGGGTGGGCCGTGCAGGCCCAGGGTCAGCGGGTGGCGCGGGCGACCGCGGACGAGACGACGGAGTCGACCCGGGCGCCGCGCCGGGTGATGCCCAGCTCGGCGCGCAGGGCCGCGGCGAGCTCGTCCGGGGTGCGCTCGGTGCCGTCCGAGACGAGCCAGGCGACGAGGTCGTCGAGCTGGTCGTCGGAGTAGGCGCTGATCGGCAGGCCCGGCCGGACGTCGGGCCGGGGTCCGCCGGGGACGGCCAGCGTCGGCTGGACCGCGCGGACGGCGCCGGTCATCGGGGCGGCCGCCTCCATGACGCCCGGGATCTGCGCGGCGGTCGCCGGGGCCGCCGACGACGGCGCGGCCGCGGGACGCTCGGGAGTCCTCGCCTCGCCGACGGCGGTCTGACCTGCGGCCCGCGCGCCGGCCGCCGGTGCCGGCGCACCCGCCCCACGGGCTGCCGCACCCGCGCCCGAGCCCGCCGCACCCGAGCCGGAACCCGAGTCCGCCGCGCCCGAGCCGGACGCGCCCGCACCCCGCCGCCCCGGCGCGTCCGCAGTCGGCTCCCCCGGCGCGGCCGGCGGCGTCCACGACGCACCCTCGCGACCACCGGGGCCGCCGGGCCCGCCGGAGGCGCCCGCGGCACCCGGCGCCGCGCCGTCCACCGCCGCCGCGGAGTCGTCCGGCACCACCGTGATGGCGCCCGTGGCGTCGAGGACCCGCCGCTCGCCGGGCCGTGCGCCGCCGCCGGCGGGCAGGTCGGCGCCCGGGATGACCGCGAAGCCGGTCAGGGTGGGCGCCGGGCCGGTGCCGTCGTCGTCGAGCAGCGGCGCCGGCACGATGAGCCGGGCGCGCGCCCGTTCGGCCTCGGACTCGGCGATCCGGCGGTCGGCGACGGCGTGCAGGGCCCGCCGGATGCGGTCGACCTCGGCCTCGGGGTCGAGGAACGCGGCGGCCGACCAGACGCGCAGCACGCTCCAGCCGAGGCGCTCGAGCCGCTCGGCCACCTGGCGGTCGCGGACCCGGACGCTGGGCTCGTGCAGGTAGGCGTCGTCGTCGGTGAGGACGGCGACGAGCAGCTCGCCGGGCAGGTCGGGGTGCCCCACGGCGAGCGGCAGGTGCAGGCCGCCCGGCAGGCCGTGGTCGAGCTCGACGACCAGCCCGTGCCGCCAGAGCCGCTCGGCCAGGTCGACGACGAGGCGGTCGGGGGCGCGCTCGGCGGCGGGGGCCCCGACCTCCTCCGCGACGGCCGGGGCCTTGACCTCCTCGCCGACGGGCGGTGCGGCGCCGCCCGGGGCGTCCCCGGCCACGGCGGCCGCGGTGTCGGCGGACGCGGTGTCGGCGGACGCGCCGTCCGGCCCGGCCTCCTGCTCGTCCGGCGCCGCAGCGATCGCCAGGTCCGTCTCCCCCGCGGCCCGCCGCTCGGCGAACCGCAGCAGGTCCGCGAGCAGCCGCGGCCCGGGTCCGCGCAGCCGCTCCGGGTCGACGTCGGCGACCGGGAAGCAGGAGACGACGTCGAGCCGGTGCCGGGTGACGCCGAGGGCCGCGAGCAGCAGCGCGTCGCCGCCGGGCCCGCTGATCGGGCCGAACCGGTGCAGCACGCGGCCGTGCGGGGTGCGCCCGAAGCCGAGGGACAGGATGAGCGCGTCCCGGCGCAGGCCGGCGACGTTGGTGAGGTCGGTGACGACGAACGGCTCGGGCCGCGCCCCGTCGAGGCACGCCGCGAGCGACGGCGAGTCCCGGACCTGGGCCAGCACGGCCTCGCGGATCTGCGCGGTGTGCACGGGCGAGGCGGTGACGACGGCCAGCGACTCCTCGCCGTGGGTCAGCGCGTGCTCGATGACGAGCTCGACGACCCGGTCGACGTCGGCGCGGGTGCTCTGCACCGCGCCGGAGCCGTCGGGCATGCCGGTGCCGTCGACGAGGTGGTGCCCGACCGCCGCCGCGCTGGTGGGCAGCGGGGTCGGGGACAGCACGTCGCCGTAGCCGTGCGCGGCGAGGAACGCGGTGAGGTACGGGTCGCGGCGGGACGCGTCGGCGCGCAGCGGCACGGTGGGCAGCACGTCGGCGAGCTCGCGGATCGCGGTGCCGGAGGCGCAGCGCCGGTCGCCGACGACGACCACCTGGCGGCCGCGGGCGATCGCGGGCAGGGCGACCTCGACCGGGAGGTGGGCGGCGGCGTCGAGGACCACGAGGTCGACGGTGCGCGCGGCCGGGAGCACCTGCGGGACGAGCATCGGCGCCGCGGCGAGCACCGGCCGGAGCCGGCGGGCGACGTCGGGGTAGCGCTCGAAGGTCTCGCGCAGGCCGGTGAGCCGCTCCTCGACCAGCTCGGCGAACAGGGCCTCGGTCTGCTCCGTGTGCGCGGCCATCGTGTTGCGGACGTGGGCGGCGGCGCGGGCGCGCACGGGGCCGGCGAGCGCGGCGGTGTGCGCGACGTCGAGCTCGCGGTACTCCGCGGCGAGCCGGCCGAGGGTGCGGCCGTCGTAGCCGGCCAGGGCGGGGTCGGCCGCGAGCACCTGCTCGAACACCGTGCTCCACCAGGCCAGCTCCAGCTCCGCGGCCACCACGCCGGCCGGCACCCGGCGCGCGGCCAGGTCGTCGAGCAGGTCGTCGAGGCCGGCCGCGCGCAGCGAGCGCAGCAGGCGGGTCCGCTCGGGCAGCTGCGCCAGGGTGTCCCGCGCGGCGACGAGGCGCCGCACGCGCTCCAGCACCTCGCCGATCGGGCGGCCGAGGAGGTCGGCGCCCTCCGGCGTCCCGGCGAGCACGACCGCGAGGGCCTCGACGTCGGCGCGCACCGCGCGGTGCTCGGCCTCGATCTCCCCGAGCCCCTCGGGCAGCCGGGGCCAGCCGCCGGCGGGGCAGTGCTCGGCCCAGATGGCCCGCTGCCGCTGCACGTCGAGCAGGGCGGCGTGCAGGTCGGCGACGGGGCGGCCGGGGCGCACCAGGTCCTTGGCCTGCTTCTTGAGCCGGCGCCGCAGCCAGTAGCCCATCGGTACGTCGTGCTCGGCCCGCCAGGCCTTCGACGCGGTGGCGGCGACCATGTCGGCCGGGCTGCGCTCGAACACGATGGGCTGGAACACGTCGAGCGCGCCCCGCACGCCCGCGAGCACCTCGAGCTGCTCGGCCCAGGTGGCGAGGGTCGTCGCGGGCGTGAACCCCGTGACCTCCGCGACCTCCGCGATCCGGCGCTCGACGGCGGGCAGGCCGTCCTCCCCCGCCAGCCGCTCGGCGCGGCGCAGGGCGTCGGCCGCCTCGTCGTCGGTGAGCAGCGCGGCGCCGTACCAGGGGGTGTCGACGGGGCGGAGCGTGAACGCACCGGCCTCGGCGGCCTCCTGCAGCTCGGCGCCCACGGCGGCGCGGCGGCCGGCGTCGAGCGAGCGGGCCACCTCGGCGGTCAGCCGGACGGTCGTGCGCGGCGCGGGCCGCCGGGCGGTCAGCCGCGCCAGCGCCTGGAAGGCGTCGTACGCCGAGGCGCCCCACGGCTCGCGCACCAGGTGCAGGCCGTCGACGTAGCCGCGCAGCCGCTCCCGGCGGTCGACCAGCGCGCGGCGGAGCTCCGCCGTGGCGGCGGGGTCGCCGGGGTCGACGTCGAGGGTCATCGCGCCCATGAGCCGGCGCGAGGACGCGGCCCGCCAGGCGGCGTCCGGCGCGACGTCGAGCAGGATCTCCCCCACCCCGAGCCGCTCGAGCCGCTCGCGCAGCGCGACCGCGGCGCGCCGGTGCCCGGGCACGTACAGGACGGTCCGGCCCTCGGCGGCGGCGTCCGCGACCAGGGCGGCGAGCGTGCCGGTGACGTCGCTGTCGGCGGGGGCGTCGACGAACACGTGGGCCCCGCCGGCCACCACGTCGAGGACGTGCTGCTGGGCGGGGTCGAGGTCGCCGACGCCGCGCTCGAGGGCGGGGTCGCGGTCGCCGCGGGCCGGCTCCGGCAGGGCGACGTCGAGCCCCGCGGCCGCCTCGGCGACGCCGGCGAGCGCGGCGACCACCTCGTGCCGCTCCAGGGAGGAGGCGAGCCGGTCGAGGTCGTCGACGAGCACCTGGCCCGGGTGCACGAACGTCCCGACGACGATCCGGTCGACGAGCTGGAAGTCGTCCAGGACCGCGGTGCCGAGCGAGGTCAGGCGGGTGATCGCGTCGCGGGGGTCGAACCCGGAGCCGGTGAACGCGCTGCGGGCCACGGCCCCGGGGTCGAGCAGGGCGCCGCGCGAGCGCAGCGCCCGGGCGAGCACCGGGTTGACCTCGAGCGAGGGCTCCAGGGTGAGCTCGTAGTCGCTCTCCGCGGTGCCGCGGGCCCGGAGCGAGACCGGACGCAGCAGGACGGGGGCGCGCACCTTGCGGGCGGCCGGGGCCGGGGCCTCCTCGCCGTCGCCGTCGGGCCGCGCGGCCGCCGACTCGCGCGTCGCCGTCGCGATCGCCGCGACGTCGTCGGTCGCCACGTCGGGCGTGCTGTGCTCGGTCCAGGACGCGACGCCGATGGCCAGGTACGTCGGCGCGATGCCGTACTGCTGGGCGTAGGTGCCGGCGCGGGCGGCGACGGCGCGGGCGCGGCGCCGGGCGGTGCCGAGCGCGGCACCCTCCCGGACCAGGTTCGACAGCCGGGTCTCCCGCCCGGCGAACAGCTGCGCGATGCCGGAGGGGTGCGCGGCGGACAGGTCGAGCGCCGCGTCGCCGAGCAGCTCGACGTCGGCGAGCGTGGAGCCGCCCGCCGCCTCCACGAGGGCCGCGCGCCAGGTGCCGGTCGCGCCGGCGACCAGCTCGGCCGCGGAGGGCGGCTCGACGAGCACGGGGCCGGCCGGGGTCGCGGCGTCGGTGGGGTCGGGCATGGGCGTCTCGCCGTCGTGCGGGGTGTCGCGCCGGGGCGCGGGACCGTCGGTGCCGGTGCCGGCGGTCGGGCCGCCGGCGGTCGTCGAGGGGGTCGGCGGCGTCGCCGGCACGGCCTCGGCGGAGGCGGCCGGCTGCTGCCCGGGGACGGAGCGGCGCGCAGGGACCTTCACCTGCGCCACGCTAACCGGGACTGCCCCGACAGGGGGCGTGACGCGCCGCCGACCCGGGTGATGACGCGGAACTCGTCGGCGGCGGGGCCGTCGCCGGCGGGGTCGGGCGCCGGTGCGGCGGGTGGCGGCCGGCTGCCGGGAGACCGGTGGCGGGCCCGCGCCCGGAGGTGCGGGCGGTGCGCGGCGAGCACC
>NZ_JAKRMS010000195.1 GCF_022346185.1 Cellulomonas sp. ACRRI
TCGCTGGCCCGGCAGCGGGCCGCGGCGGCGGTGCGGGCGCGCGCGGGAGCGCGGTGGGGACGTCGGGCCGGACGGCGGGGACGTCGGCGCGCGCGGTGCGGCGGCGACCCGGGATGGCGCCGCGCAGCGGGAGGGGGCGCGGTGACGTCGTCGCCGGGGCTCGGCCGGCAGGTCGGCCGCGGGCTCGCCTGGGGCAGCGCGGGCAGCGTCGTGCTGCGGTTCGGCAACGTGCTGGTCGGCATCGTGCTCGCGCGGCTGCTCGCGCCGGAGGACTTCGGCGTGTTCGCGATCGCCCTGGCGGTGCAGGGCGTCCTGGTCACCGTGGTCGACCTGGGGCTGAGCGCGGACCTGGTGCGGTCCGACGAGCCCCGACGCCTGGAGCCGACCGTGGCGACCATCAGCCTCGTCCTCGGCGCGCTGCTCGCGGGGGCCATGGTCGCGACCGCGGAGCCCGTGGCGCGCGCGCTGGGCAGCGAGCGCGCCGCCCCCGTCATCGCGGTGCTCGCCGCGACCCTCGTGGTGTCCGCCGCGGGCGTCGTCCCGTACGCGCGCCTGCAGCGGGGGTTCCACCAGCGGGAGATCTTCGCGACCGGTCTCGTGGACCTGGTGGTGGGCACCGTGGTCACCGTCCTGCTGGTGCGCGCGGGCTGGGGTCCGATGGCGCTGGCCGCCTCGCGGCTCGTCGCCCAGCCCGCCGCCACCGGGACCCAGTTCCTGCTCAGCCGCACGGTGCCGCGGTTCGGCTACGACCGGGCGCTGGCCCGCGGGGCGGTCGCGTACGGCGCGCCGCTCGCGGGGGCGAACCTGCTGTCGATCGCGCTGCTGGCGGTCGACAAGGTGGTGCTCGCGCGCGGGGCGGGTGAGGTGGCGCTCGGGTACTACGTGCTCGCGTTCAACGTGGCGAGCTGGCCGATGACCGTCATCGGGCAGACGGTGCGCCCGGTGGCGCTGGCGGCGTTCGCGCGGCTCGACGAGCGCGGGGACGCACCGGTCGGCGTGCCCGGTGGGCCGCCCGGCGCCCGGCCGGACGCCGGCGACGGCGGGCTGGCGCTCGCGACCCGCCTCACCTGGGCGGCCGCCGTCCCGGTGGCCTGCCTGCTGGGCGCCCTGAGCCTGCCCGTCGTGACGCTGCTGTACGGCGGCCGGTGGGCCCCCGCGGCCGGGGCGCTCGCCGCGCTGGCGGCGTTCGGAGCGCTGCGGGTGCTGTTCGACCTGCTGGCGACCTACCTGATCGCGCGCGGGGCCACCCGGCCGGTGCTCGCCGTGCAGGTCGCCTGGCTGGTCGCGCTGGTGCCCGCGGTGGTCGTCGGCGCGCGGGCCGGCGGCTCGGCCGGGGTCGGCTGGGCGCACGTGGTGGTCGCGGCGGTCGTGGTGCTCCCGCTGTACCTGGCCGCCGTCCGGCGCAGCGGGGCGGACCTGCGGGCGCTGGCGGGGGCGGTCTGGCTGCCGCTCGTGGCGGCGGGCCCGACCGTGGTCGCCGCGGTGCTGGTGGCGCGGCAGGTGCCGGGGTCGCTCGGCGCGCTGGCGGCCGGCGGCGCGGCGGGCGCGCTGGTGTACGTCGCCCTCGTCGGCCGGCCGCTGCTGCGGGACCTGCGTGGACTGCGGTCGGCGGCGACCGGAGCCGGCCGCCCCGTCGCGCCGTCGCCGGCGGCGGTGCCGCCCGACCCGGAGCGCGTCCCGTGACCGCCGGCGCTGCGCCGCTGACCCGGACCGTCCGCGCGCGACCCCGCCCGGTCGGGACCGCCGACGCCACCGTCACGGTGGTCGTCCCGTGCCACGACTACGCGCGCTACCTGCCGGCGGCCGTGGGCAGCGCGCTGGGCCAGGGCGGTGTGCGCGTCGACGTGGTCGTGGTGGACGACGCGTCCACGGACGACTCGCTGGGCGTGGCCCGGCGGCTGGCCGACCGGGACCCGCGGGTCACCGTCCTGGCGCACGCCCGCAACCGCGGTCCGGTCGAGACGTTCAACGACGGGCTCGCCCGGGCGACGGGGGAGTTCCTGGTGCGGCTCGACGCCGACGACCTGCTCACGCCCGGTTCGCTCGCCCGGTCGGTGGCGGTCGCGCGCGCGTACCCGTCGGTGGGGCTCGTGTACGGGCACCCGGTGCACTTCACCGGCGAGCCGCCGGCCGCCCGGACCCGGGCCCGCCGGTGGACGGTCTGGCCCGGTCGGCGGTGGCTCGCCGACCGGTGCGCCGACGGCTACAACGTCATCACGTCGCCGGAGGTGCTCATGCGCGGGTCGGTGGTGGCGGCGGTCGGCGGCCAGCGGCCGCTCGCGCACGCGCACGACATGGAGATGTGGCTCCGGCTGGCCGCCCACGCCGACGTGGCCCACGTGGGCGGTGCCGACCAGGCCTGGCACCGCGAGCACGCCGCCAGCCTGTCGGCGCGCGAGGTGGACGACGCGACCGACTTCCGCGAGCGGGTGGCGGCGTTCGCCGAGCTCGCCGCCGGCGGCGCGGCGGGGCTGCCGGAGCGGGACGACCTGCTGGCCGCGGCCCGCCGCGCGCTGGTGCGGCAGGCGCTGCGGGCGTGCCGGTACGAGGTCGACCGCGGGCGCCGCGACCCCGAGCGCGTGCGCCGGCTCATGGCGGAGGCGCTGCGCGCCGCGCCGGAGCTCGCGGGGCCGTGGGCGCGGCTGGACGCCGCGCTGGACGCCTCGCCCGGACCGCTCGGCCGGGCGGCGGGCCTCGCGCGGGCGGTGCGGGTGCGCGCCGACGACGTGCGCCGCGCGCACCGCTGGGCGCGCACGGGCACGTACACCCGCGACGGGGCGGGCCCGCTCCCGCCGGCGCGGTCGAGCGTCCCCGGCGCGGGCGGGAGATCCCGCGGACCCGCGGACGGCGTGCCCCCGACCTCGGCGGGGGTCGTGCGCGGGCGGGGGGCGGCGTGAGAGCGCGCGACCTGCCGGCCGCGGCGCGGCGCGTGCGGGCGATGGGGGCGCGGGAGACGGCGCAGCGCGCCGCCGCACGGCTGTACCGGGCCACCGGAGCCGCCGCCCTCGACTTCCCGCTGCTGCCCGGCGACGTCGCCGACCCCGGGTCCGCCGCGCGCGCCGTGGCCGCCGCACCGCCCGCGGGGCGGCCGCTGACGATCGGCTGGCTGTGCGTGCCGCCGGGCCCGCACTCCGGCGGCCACACCACGATGTTCCGGATGGTGCGGGCGCTGGAGGCGGCGGGGCACCGGTGCGTGCTGTACCTGTACGACCGGCACGGCGGGGACGTCCGGCAGCGCGCGGCGGTCGTGCGGGCGGGGTGGCCCGACGTGCGGGCCGAGATCCGCGACGTGGCGGACGGGGTCCACGGCGTCGACGCGTGCGTGGCCACGTCCTGGCAGACGGCGCACGTGCTCGCCCGCCGCGGCACCGACCCGATGCGCCGGCTGTACTTCGTCCAGGACGTCGAGCCGTACTTCTACCCGCACGGCGCGCAGCGCGCGCTCGCCGAGGACTCCTACCGGCTCGGGCTGCGGGTGCTGGCGCTGGGCGAGATGGTCGCGGGCCACCTGCGGGCCGACCTCGGCGTCGAGGTCGACGTCGTCCCGTTCGGCTGCGACACCGAGGTCTACCGGCCGCTGCCGCCGACCACCCGCAGCGGCGTCGTGCTCTACGCGAAGCCGGACGTCGCCCGGCGGGGGTACGATCTGGCGCGGCTCGCGCTGCCGGCGTTCCACGCGCGCCACCCGGACCAGGAGATCCACGTCTACGGCGACCCCGCGCGCGACCTCGGGGTCCCGGCGACCCGGCACGGCGGGCTCGACCCGGAGGCGCTGAACGCGCTCTACCACCGGACGCTCGCCGGGCTGGCGCTGTCGTTCACCAACATCTCCCTGGTCGCCGAGGAGATGCTCGCGGCCGGCACCGTGCCGGTGGTCAACGACTCCGCCGACGCGCGCGCCGACCTGCCGAACCCGCACGTCCTGTGGGCCGCGCCGACGCCCGCCGCCGTCGCCGGGGCCCTGTCCGCGGCGGTCGGGCACCCGGACCCGGCGGGCCGGGCGGCGGCGGTGCAGGCGAGCGTGGCGGGGCGGACCTGGGCCGAGGCGCAGGCCCGGCTGGTGGCGCTCGTCGAGGGGCAGGTGCGCGGGGCGCCGTCGGCCCCGAGCGGGGCGGCCCCCGGCGGACGGGCGGCCGGCTCGTGACCGCCGCGACCCCGAGCCCGACCATGCTCGTGCTCACCCCGTCCTACCGGCCCGACCACCCGCTGTGCGTCGAGCTGAACCGCTCGGTGCTCCGCCTGGCCCCGCCGACGGTGCGGCACGCCCTGGTGGTGCCGCCCGCCGACCTGGGCCTGTTCCGCTCGCTCGCGGGCGAGCGCACCACGGTCCAGGACGCCCGTGCGGTCGTGCCGCGGCCCCTGCGCAAGGTCCCCGGCCTCAACCTGTGGGTCGACCCGCGGGTCCCGTTCCCGCCGGTGCGCGGCTGGGTCGCGCAGCAGGTGGTCAAGCTGGCCGCCGTGGCCGCCGCGGACGCCGACCTGGTCCTGCTGGCCGACTCGGACCTGGTGTTCGTCCGGCCGTTCGGGCCGCGCACCTTCGCGCCGGACGGCGCCGTGCCCCTGTACCGGCGCGAGGGCGCCGTCAGCGCCCACCTGCCGCGGCACGTGCGGTGGCACGAGGTCGCGCGCCGGCTGCTCGGCCTGCCGCCCGGCGACGAGGCCGCCCGGCCCGACTACGTGTGCTGGCCCTGCCTGTGGGAGCCCGCGGTCGTGCGCCGGATGCTCGCCCGGGTCGAGACCGTGACCGGGCTGCCGTGGGCCGCGGCGGTCGGGCGCGAGCTGCACGTCTCGGAGATGGTGCTGTACGGGGTGTACGTCGACGAGGTCGAGGGCCGCGACCGCCCGGTGCAGCACACCGACGACATGCGCTGCCCCGCGTACTCCGACGAGGCGCCGCTCGACCGCGACGGCCTGACGGCGTTCCTCGCCCGGGTCCGGCTGCGCGACGTCGCGGTGATGGTCTCGGCGAAGTCCGGCACCGCGCTGGACCTCCGCCGCCGCCTGATCGCCGCGCGCGTCCCGGGCTGACACGGCGCGCCCCGCGCTCTCGCACCCCGCACCCCCGCGCCCCGC
>NZ_JAKRMS010000196.1 GCF_022346185.1 Cellulomonas sp. ACRRI
CCGCCGACCCCGCCGCCCTCGTCGAGCCCCAGCGCGCCGTCGCGCTCGCCGGCCCGGCCGCCCGCGAGCTCACCCGGGCCCTGGCCCCGTGGTTCGCCGGCCTGGTCGTGCTGCCCGAGGGCGGCCTCGGCCCGGCCCGGACCCTGGGCGTCGAGATCCGCGAGGCGGCCGAGTGCGTGGAGGAGCTCCCCGCCGCGTCCGGCCTGCCGCCCGCGCGGTGGCGCGCGCTCTACGCCGCCCTCGCCCCGGCCGTCGGCGACCCGCTGGTGCGGGAGGCGCTGGCCGCCCTTCCCGTCCCGCTGGCGGACGGCCGGGTGGTGCGGGGTGTGCGCGGCCTGCTGCTGCCGGCCGCCGGCGCGCTCGACCCCGCGGGCCCGGTCGCCGCCGCGCTGGCGGTGCTCGGCCGCTGGGGGGTGCGCCTGGTGCACCCCGGCGCGGCGCACGAGGTGCTGGAGCGGCTCGGCGCCGCGCCCGCCGACCCGGCGTCCCTGCTGGCGCACCCCGGGGTGCGGCAGGCCGTGCTCGACCAGGCCGACGAGGACGACGTGGTCGCCGCCGAGCAGATCAGCGACGCCGTGCTCGCCCTGGTGCGCGCCGCGGTGGCCGACGGCGCCGTCCCGACGTCGGGCGCGTCCGTGCCCGCCGGACCGCCCGGCGGCGCGCGCCCCGGCGACGCGCCCCCCGTCCCGGTGGAGCGCGCCCTCCTCGGCCTGCTCACCCTGCGCGCGGCCGACGGGGAGCCCACGCCCGCGCACGGCCTCGTGCTCCCCGGGTCCCGCGCGGCGCGGCTGCTCGACCCCCGGGTGCTCGCGCCGGTCGCCGCCGACGCGGTCGAGCGCTGGGGCGCGGACGCGCTCGCCGCCGCGGGCGTCCGCGCCGACCTGGTGCCCCTCGTGCTCACCGACGTCGTGGCGTCGGCGGACGACGTCGCGCTGGGGGACGACGACGCGGACCTGGTCACCGACGCGCTCGACGGCTGGGACGCGTGGCTCGCCGAGGTCGCGGCGGCGGTGGGGGAGAGCGAGACCCTGCCCGAGGTGCTGGCGGTCGCCGACCTCGACGCCGCCGACCCGGACGCCTGGCCCGCGGTGCTCGCGCGGCTCGCCGAGCCCGGGCCGCTGCGCCGGGCGCTGCTCGACGAGGTGCGCGTGCCCGGTGGCGGCACCGCCCCCGGGTACACCGCGTGGTGGCTGCGGCACCGGTCCGGGCTGCCGCTGGCCACGCCGTTCGCGGTGGCCGGCGCCGAGCCCGCCGTCGCCCGCCTGCTGCCGCCCGCGCCGCAGGAGGTCGCCGCGCTGGACCCCGCCGCGCAGGTGGCCCTCGGCGGTGTCGCGTCGCTCGGCGCGGTGCCGCCCGGAGCGTGGAACCCGCTCCTGCGGGCCGTCGCGCCGGTGGGCGGCCGGGTCGACCTGGACCTCGCGGTCGCGGTGTGGTCCGCCTGGGCCCGGCTGGCCGCCGCCGGGCCGGAGGCCGCTCCGGACGTCGACTTGCTCCCGGCGCTGATCGCGCCCGACCGGGTGGCGCTGGTGCACGCCGAGGACGTGGCCGTCGCCCCGGTGCCGATGTGGTGGCAGCGCGCCGACGTCGCCGCCATGGTCCCGGTGACCGGCCCCGTCGACCCCGAGGACCTCGCCGACGCGCTGGGCGTCCCGCTGGCGGGGGACCTCGCGGACGGGCGGGTCGACGAGGCGGAGGGCGACGACGCCGGGTCCCTGTCCGCCACGCCCGAGGCGGTGGGCGCCCTGCTGCCCGGCGCGCCGGACACCTGGATCGAGCACGAGCAGCTGCGCGTGGACGGGGTGCCCGTCGACTGGTGGGTGGACGGCGCCGGCCCGGACGCGATCGTGCACGCCACGCACCTCGCCGGGCTCGCCCGCGGGCTGGCGCAGGCGTGCGGCGCGTGGCGGCTGCGGCACGTGGTGGAGCTCGTCCTGGTCGAGCCGGCGCGCGCGGCCGAGCTCGCCGTGGAGCAGGTCGCCGACGGCGGGGGCATGATGGACGGCCGATGACCCGCAGCCTGCTGACCTCCGCCTACCTGCCCGCCCTGCTGTACGAGACGGGGCTGGGCGCGGTCACACCGGTGGTCGCCCTGGTGGCGGCGGGGATGGGCGCGGGCCTGGACCAGGCCGCGCTGGTCGTGGCGCTGGTGGGCGTCGGGCAGATCCTCGGCGACGTGCCCGCCGGCGCCCTGGCGGCCCGGGTCGGCGACCGGCGCGCCATGCTCGTCGCCGCCCTCGTCGCGTGCGTCGCCCTCGCCGTCAGCGCGCTGGCACCGACGCTGCCGGTGCTCGCGGTCGGCGTCCTGCTGACCGGTGCCGCCTCCGCGGTGTTCCACCTCGCCCGCCAGGCCTACCTGACGGAGGTCGTCCCGGTGGTGAACCGGGCGCGGGCGCTGTCCACCCTCGGCGGGGTGTCCCGGATCGGGGTGTTCCTCGGCCCGTTCCTCGGCGCGGCGGTGCTGCACGTCGCCGACCTGCGCGCCGTGTTCTGGCTGGCGGTGGGGACCACCGTCGCCGCCGCGGCGGTCGTCGGGTTCGCGCGCGACGTCGACGACCGGCGGCCCGCGCGCGACCGGCCGCGGGTGTCGACCGCGGGGCTCGTCCGCCGGCACCGGCGGCTGCTCGCGACCCTCGGGCTCGCGGTGGTGCTCGTCGGCGCCGTCCGCGCCACCCGCGGGGTCGTGCTGCCGCTGTGGTCCGAGCACCTGGGGTTCGCGCCCGCGACCACCAGCCTGGTGTTCGGCCTGTCGGGCGCGGTCGACATGCTGCTGTTCTACCCCGCGGGCAGGGTGATGGACCGGCGCGGCCGGCTGTGGGTCGCGGTGCCGTCGATGCTGGTGCTCGGCGGGGCCATCGCCGTCCTGCCGCTGACCTCCACGCTGACGGGGCTCTCGGTCGTGGCGATGGTCATGGGCCTGGGGAACGGCATCGGCTCCGGCATCCTCATGACCCTCGGGGCGGACGTGGCGCCGCCGGACGGACGGGCGCAGTTCCTCGGCGTGTGGCGGGTGTTCCAGGACTCCGGCGCGGCGGCGGGGCCCCTCGTCGTGTCGGCCGTCGCCGCGGCGGGCAGCCTGGCGGCGGGCATCGTGACGATGGGGGCGGCGGGGCTGCTGGCCGCGGGCGCGCTGGCGGCGTTCGTGCCGCGGTGGTCCGAGCACGCCACGGCCGGCACCCGCGCCCGCGCGGCCGCCGCCCGGGAGGTCGCGGCCCGCGCGGCGGCGGGGCCGGGCGCGCCGTAGCGCGACGCCTCAGCGGCCGGGGCGGCGGCGGGTCCAGGCGAGGCCCAGGGCGCCGAGCGCGGCCCCGGTGACGCACGCCCAGACCCCGTGCGGCCCCGCGGCGTCCGTCAGCCAGAGCACGAGGGCGACGACCAGGGCCACCAGCCACGCGCCGATGCCCACCAGGAACACCGGCCGCATGCTCACCGGGACCGGGTCCGGGGCGGGCTTGCGGCTCTCCGGGCGCAGGGCGAGGTGGATGAACGACGGCACGGCCACCACCCTATGCGTTCCGGCCCCGCGCCTCCCCACCCCCGTGCCGTCCCGGCGGGGGAGGAGGCGGGACAGGGGGCTACTCGCCGAACGCGAGCGCCGTCGCCGTCGCCAGGGCGCTCGGGACGGCCGCGAGGTAGGCGTGCGCGACGTCCCAGGGCTCGAGGCCGGTGGCCGCGACGGCGGCCGTGTCGTTCTCCTCGTGCGCGAGGACGGCCGCGAGCACCTGGCCGAGCCGGCCCTCCCGCCGCAGCAGCGCCGCGCCGAGCGCGTCGGAGACGCCGGTGCGCGAGACGAGCTCGGTGAGGTCGATGCCCTGCTGGGCGGCCACGGCGGACAGCAGCCCGACGGTGTACCCGGCGTCGTCCCCGGCGATCGTGTGGCAGGTCATGGCGCGGGTCAGGATCGACCACAGCGTGCCGACCGAGGCCGGCTTGGCGTCGATGAGCGACGCGATGGCGAGGGCGTGCAGCTGCCGCGGGCCGACCAGCACGACGGCCTGGAGCACGGAGTCGATCTCGCGCCGCAGGCCGAACGCCGAGGAGTTCACCAGGTGCAGCACCCGCATGGACAGCTCGGGGTCGGAGGCGACGGTGCGCACGACGGTCTGCTGGTCGACCTGCTCCTCGGACAGCACGCGCAGCAGCTCGAGGCACTGCAGCTCGCCGGCGGAGAACGAGCGGCGGGTGACCGGGGGGTCGCGGTGGAACATGGGGCCCTGGAGCAGGTCGGCGTCGATGGCCTGCGCGATCTCGAGCCGCTCCGTGGTGTCCGTGTGCTCGGCGACGACGGTGGCCCCGGCCGCGTGGGCGCGGGCGACGAGCTCGGCGCAGTGGTCGGCGCCGCGCTGCAGGTCGACCTTGACGATCGACACCCGGTCCAGCAGCCGGTCCTGGGCGACGGAGCCGTCGTAGTCCGCGAGCGCGAGCCGGCTGCCGCGGCCGGCCGCGGCGGCGAGCAGGGTGTCGACGTCGGGCCGGCGGGCGAGCCACGGCGTGATCTCCAGCATGAGCCGGTCGGCGTCGTACCAGACGGCCGCGGTGCCGGACAGCAGCCCGGCGGTCGCGCGGAGCAGCACGGGCTTGTCGCCCGCGAGCCCGGTCAGGTCGAGGCGCCGGTAGGCGGCCTCGACGGCGACCTCGGTGCTCTCGTCAGGCAGGGACGCGCCGGTGGGCCCGTTGACGAGGACCCGCACGGCGTAGCCGTACACGGAGCGGTCGTGGTGCACCACGGGCTGCCGCAGGACCGTGGTCTCGCCGCCGCCGATGGGGATCGGGCTGCCGCTCGCGGCGCGCGGGGACCCGGCGTCGGCGCCGAGGGTCGAGGTCATCACGATCTCCTGGTCGGTTCGGCCCGGGTGCGGGGCGGGCGGGGGAGGCGGTGCG
>NZ_JAKRMS010000197.1 GCF_022346185.1 Cellulomonas sp. ACRRI
CCGCCGACCCGGCACCCGTCCCCGAGGCGCCCGTGGCCCCGGTCGTCCCCCTGCGTGGCCCGCGTCGCGCCCGCCGCTGGGTGGCCGCCGCGGCGGGCGTCGCGGCGGCGGGCGTCGGCGGCACGGTGCTGGCGCTGCTGCCGGTGCACGACCCGCCCGCCGCCGTCGCGAGCGGGTCCCCGCCGATGCTGGCGTACCCCGTGGCCCCCGCGGACCTCGCGGCGGGCGCGGGCGAGCCGGCGCGGGACACGCTGCTCGCGCTGGCCGGCACCGCGGCGACGCAGACCGACCCCGAGCCCGCGGGCGACGTGCAGCACGTGCTGTCCCAGGCCTGGTACCTCAGCACCGTCGTCGGCGCGGACGGGGACTCGACCTCGACCGTCGACCCGCTGGTGCGGGAGACGTGGCTGAGCCCGGACGGCTCGTCGGTCGCCCTGGAGTGGCGCGGGCAGCACCTCGCCGAGGACGGCCGGCTGGCGGCCGTCGACACGACGCCGGCGGACGCGGCCGTGGACCGGCTGCCCGCCGGCACGTTCGACCCGGACCTGTTCACCGCGATGTCGGACGACCCCGCGGCGCTGCGCTCGGAGCTGCTGGAGGCGGCCGGCGGCGAGGCGGTCGGCTGCGGCCCGGACACGACCTTCGCCGCGTGGTGCCTCTACCGGGCGGCCGCGATCGTGTCCGACCCGTACGTGCTGCCCTCGTCCTTCGAGTCGACGCTGTGGACGGTCCTGGCGGACGAGCCGGGCGTGACGCTCGCGGGCGAGGTGACCGACCGGACCGGGCGGCGCGCGGTGGCGCTGGCGGTGCCGGGTGGCCCGGAGACCGGGATCGAGGCGGTCCGGGTCCTGCTGGTCGACGCGAGCACCGGGCGGCTGTCCGGGCACGAGGAGATCACGCTGCTGTCCGAGCCGGCCGGTATCGACGAGCCGACGGTGACGCAGTTCCGGTACGTGGTCGGCGCCGACCACGTGGCCGAGCCGGGTGGTGGGGCCGCGGGCGGCGCGTCCGCGTCCTCCGCGCCCGGCGCCGCGCCGTCAGGCCTGCAGCTCGACCAGGACGGCCGGGACCTCGTCCGCCAGCTCGCGCGCCAGGTAGCCCAGCGGGCCGACGCGGGCGGCCAGACGGTCGCCGGCGGAGCCGTGGACGGCCGTGCCCCAGCAGGCGGCCTGCTCGGCGGACGCGCCCCCGGCGAGGAGCCCGGCGACCGCGCCGGCCAGCACGTCGCCGCTGCCTGACGTGCCGAGCCCGGCGTAGCCGGTCGCCGAGGACCAGCGGCGCCCGTCCGGGTGCGCGATCGTCCCCGCGCAGCTGACGACGGCGCCCCACCGGTCGGCGACGCGCGCGGCGGCGTCGTCCGGGTCGACCTCGTCCACGCCGAGCAGCCGGGCCGCCTCGGTGGTGTTGGGGGTCAGGACGGTGCGGCCCTCGGGGAGCCTGATCTCGTCCCGCAGGCCCGGCAGCACGCCGAGCGCGAAGGCGTCGAGCAGCACGGCGGCGTCGCGCTCGGCCAGGGCGCCGAGCACGGACCGGACCAGGGCCGCCGCGCCCTCCGGCTCGTCCAGCCCGGGGCCGACGACGACCGCGTCGGCGCGCTCCAGCTCCGCCGCCAGGTGCGGGGGCGTCGCGCCGGTGGGCGAGCCGTCGGCGTCCTCGGGCAGCGCCAGCACGCCGGCCTCCGGCGTCGCCACCGCGAGCGGCGCCGCCACCGAGGCGGCGACCGCCAGGGTCAGGCGCCCGGCGCCGATCCGCAGCGCGGTCAGCCCGGCCAGCGCCGCGGCGCCCGGCGTGCGGCGGGCGCCGCCCACGACGAGGACGCCGCCGCGGACGTCCTTCGCGCCGTCCCGCGGCGGCAGCGGCCAGCCGCGCAGCAGCGCGGGGGTGAGGGGCGCCGGGTCAGTCATCGCCCTGCCCCGGGTGCTCGGTGACCTCGGCGCCGCCGAGGTGCGCGACGTCGTCGACGACCTCGGCGCGCCAGCCGTCCGGGCCGCCGACCAGGACCGTCACCGACGCGTTGCGGACGCTGCGCTCGGCGACCTGCGCCATGAGCTCGTCCTCGGTCAGCCCCTCGCACACGTAGCGCAGCAGCCAGATCACGGCGTCGTGGCAGACGACCAGCACCCGCCGGCCCGCCTCCCGCCGCTCGATGTCGCCGACGACCGAGCGGAGCCGCAGGGCGACGTCGGACCACGACTCGCCGCCCGGCGGGCGGAAGTACATCTTGCCGAGCCGGTCCCGGCGCGCTGCCTCGTCGGGGAACCGCGCGTCGACGCCGTGGCTGGTCAGCCCGTCGAGGATGCCGAGCTCGCGGTCCCGCAGCCGCTCGTCGACCACCGGGCGCAGCGCCAGCCCGGCCTTCTCGACCGCGAGCTCCGCCGTGCGGCGGGCCCGGACGTACGGGGAGCACCACAGGGCCTCGGGTGCCTCGCCGGCCGGCAGCGTGGCCAGGTGGGCGCCGAGGGCGCGCGCCTGCTCCTCCCCGGTGGCCGAGAGGGGGGTGTCCGCGTCGCGCCACGGCACGCCGACGGTCTCCGCGCCCGTGCGCTCGGCGCGCGTCGCGGCGACGTTCCCCTCGCTCTCCCCGTGACGGACGAGCACGAGTCTGCTGGTCATGTCCCCACGGTCGCAGCAGGCCACCCGCCGCGCATCCGGGGGCGCCGGTGCCGCCCGCGGTGGGTCCTCGGTCCCGGCCGCGGGACGGGCGGCCGGCGGTACGTTCTCGTGACAGCGTTCACAAGGTGGTGGACGCGCGGCGTGAGGAGAGCTGCTGTGCCCGAGATGATGAAGGCCGCGGTCGTCCGCGACCTCGGCGCCCCGCTGGTCGTCGAGGAGCGCCCGGTCCCGGTGCCGGGACCGCACCAGGCCCTGGTGAAGGTCGACTACTCCGGCGTCTGCCACACCGACCTGCACGCGGCCCGCGGCGACTGGCCCGTGCGTCCCGTGCCGCCGTTCGTGCCGGGGCACGAGGGTGCCGGGCGCGTCGTGGCCGTCGGCTCCGAGGTGCGGGGCGTCCGCGAGGGCGACCGGCTCGGCAACGCCTGGCTGGCGACGGCGTGCGGCACCTGCACCGACTGCCTGCGCGGCTGGGAGACGCTCTGCACCGCCCAGCAGAACTCGGGCTACTCCGTCGACGGCTCGTTCGCCGAGTACATGCTGGTCGACGCGCGGTACGCCCCGCGCATCCCCGAGGGGATCGACGCCGCCGGCGTCACCGCGGTGCTGTGCGCGGGGGTGACGGTCTACAAGGGCCTCAAGGTGGCGGACGCGAAGCCGGGCGACTGGGTCGTCGTCTCCGGGATCGGCGGGCTCGGGCACATGGCGATCCAGTACGCGGCCGCGATGGGCTACCGGGTGATCGCGGTGACCGGCTCGGAGTCCAAGCGGGCCTCGGCGCTCGAGTACGGCGCCGAGCTCGTCGTGAACCACCGCGACGGCGACCCGGGCGAGGCCGTGCACGACCTGGTCGGCGGCGCGCACGCGGCCCTGGTGACCGCGGTCAGCGAGTCGACGTTCCCGCAGGCGCTGTCGATGCTGCGCCGCGGCGGGACGGTCTCGCTCGTCGGGCTGCCGCCGGGCACCTTCCCGCTGTCGATCTTCGACACCGTGCTGCGCGGCCTGACCGTGCGCGGGTCGATCGTCGGCACCCGGCTCGACATGCGCGAGGCCGTCGACTTCTTCGACCGGGGCCTCGTGCGCACCAAGTACGAGCTGCGGCCGCTCGACGCGGTGAACGACGTGTTCGCGCGGATGGAGACGGGTTCCATCGACGGGCGCGTGGTGCTCGACATGGGGCTGTGACGCCCGGTCATCGCCTGTGAGCGAGGTCACACGGCGGTGATGTGACGGATCGGCGCTCCCTGCGGACTACACGGGTGACGCGCACGGCCGGTGTGGAGGGCACCGGTCGGCGCGCGGCGGCCCGTCCGAGCCCGCAGGGGGCGGCTCGGCCGGACCCGCCGCACCCGACCGGCCCCCGGGAGCCCAGGCTCCCGGGGGCCGCGGTGCGTGCGGTGCGCGGCGCGTGCGGGGGCGTGGTGCGCGGCGCGTGCGGGGGCGTGGTGCCGGCGAGTCCCCGGCGGGTGTCGCGCGGCCCGGGTCAGGAGGCCGGCGGCCCGAGCGGCGTCGCCGCCAGCGCGCGCGCCACGCCCACCAGGTTCTGCGCCATCGCCCGCCCGGTCGAGTGGCTCCAGTCGTGGCCCTCCTCGGCGCCGGAGTAGTTCGGCCCCGGCCCCGGCCCGCGGTTCCAGTACGTCCAGCCCTGCGGCGCGATGGTGAACCCGATGTCCACCAGCCCGCCCGCGATCTCCGAGATCACGTGGTGCGCGCCGTCCTCGTTGCCCGTGACGACGACGCCCGCGACCCGGTTGTAGGCGACGGGACGGCCCGCGTCGTCCGTCTCGGAGATCATCGCGTCCATCCGCTCCAGCATCTTCTGGGCGATCGACGACGGGTGCCCGACCCACGTGGGGGTGGCGACGACCAGGATCTCGGCGTCGAGCACCGTGCGGCGGACCGCGGGCTACTCGTCGGTGCCGCCCAGGTCCGACTCGACGCCGGGCGGGATGTCGTGGTCGGCCAGCCGGATGGTCGTGACCTCGACGCCGTGGCCCTCCAGGGCCTCGACGACGACGCGCGCGAGCTGCTCGGTGTTCGCGCTCCCACGCCCGCCCCTGCGCGCCGAGATAGGACCGCCGCGCCCGAACAGGACTGCGCAGCGCCCTCTCTCGGCGGAACGGACCTATCTCGGCGCGGACGTGGTCGCCGAGCTCGGTGCGTCGAGCCGGGGCGCGCCGGCGAGCGTCAGGCGACCGGGGTGTCCCGGCGGCGGGGGAG
>NZ_JAKRMS010000198.1 GCF_022346185.1 Cellulomonas sp. ACRRI
GGGCGACCGCGGGCAGCAGGCGGGCGGCTGCCGCGGCGGCGGCGAGCGCGACCGCGGCGTCGGTGGTCTCGGTGGCGTTCATCAGGGCTTCTCCTCGACGGTGACGACCATGCAGGCGAGGCGGGAACCGTTGTTCCCCGCGGCGGCTCGCGCGAGCACGACGCCGTCCACCACCACGTCGAGCGGCTGGGACGACGGGTGGGACAGGGGGACGACGTCGCCGACGGCCAGGCCGACGACGTCGCGGGGGCGGACGACGACCGGCGCGAACCGGACGGCGACCTCGACGGGCACGTCCTCCACGGCGGCCTCCAGGTCGAGCACCGCGAGCTCGTGGGCCCGCTGGTCCTCGACGGACCGGCTGCCCGCGCCGTCGGCCTGGCGGACGGCGGCCAGCAGCACCTCGGCGGGGAACATGACGGTGGCGACGTCCTCGCGCTCGCCGACCCGCATGAGGAACGTGGCGACCAGCACCGCGTCGGAGGCCGGGACGGCCTGCACGAACTGCGGGTTGTACTGGACGGAGCGCAGCGTGACGTCCAGCGGCGTCAGCGAGGAGAACGCGTAGCCCAGGTCGCCGAGCGCGGCGCCCATGACGCCGCGGAGCAGGGTCAGCTCGATCTCGGTGAGCTCGCGCTCCTCGCGGGCGTCGCCCGTGCCGGGGCCGCCGAGCATGTAGTCGATCCAGACCATCGTGGCGCTGACCGGGACCTGCACGACGGCGGTCTGCCGGGTCTGCTCGATGGTGCACAGCATCATCGCCGTGGTGCCGGGCAGGCCGCGCACGTACTCGTCGTACGTCTGCAGGCTCAGCCCGTCGAGCGTCACCTGGGCCATCGCCCGCAGGCGGGCCGTCAGCTGGTTGCCCCACTGGCGGGCGAACGTCTCGAACGCCATCTCGAGCACGCGGGCGTGCTCGCGCGCCATCGTCATCGGGCGCCGGAAGTCGTAGGGCTCGGGCACGTGCGTGCGCCGTCGGGAGCGCGCGGGGGCCTGACCCGTGGTGTGGACCGTCACGCCCACCCTGATCGGCGCGCGACCGGGTGATGTGAGGGGTCGCGCCCGGGACTTTCCCCGCCCTCGGCCCGTCGTGGGCCGGCGTGCTGCGGGGCGATGTGGCGCCCTCCGTGGCGCCGTGGTTCACCGGTTCGGGTGACACCCCAGGTCAGGGGCGTCACGCGTCCGGTCGGACGGGGCGCGCGTCGCCGCGCGCGCCGTCACTGGGTGACGTAGTTCGTCAGGAAGACGTCGTACACCTCCCCGTGGTACAGCTCGTCGAGCTGGTGCTTGAACTCCGCCTTCAGCTCCTCGCGCTTGGCGGGGTCGCTGACCTCGGACACGCTCCGGCCGGAGAACAGGGCGATCGCCGCGTCCACCGCGGGGCCGGTCTCCGGGTCGCCGTGGCCCGCGGCCTCGGCGGTGAACTGCAGCTCGAACCCGAGCCGCAGGTAGTGGCCGTCGGCCAGGTTCAGGCTCACCGGCTCGACCGCGACGACCGCGCCCGGCTCGGGCTCCGGCTCGGCGGCCGGCTCGCCGCCACCGCGGCCGAGCAGCAGGTACGCCGCCGCCCCCGCGGCCACCAGGACGACCGCCCCGATGATGAGGAGCAGCTTCTTCTTGCCGCCCTTCTTCTTCTCCGGCTCCGCGGCGGGCGCCGGAGCCTGCGTGCTCCCGCCGCCGATCTTCTGGCCGCCGCCGATCTTCTGACCGCCGCCGACCACGCGCTGCTCGATGGGCATCGCCCCTACCCTCCCGTCGTGCTTCCGGCCGCCACCGCGGGCAGCAGGGCGCGCACCGCTTCGGGTGCCGCGCTGAGAATGACCATGTCGACCCGCCGGTTGGCGGTCATCGCGTCCTCACCCGTCCCCTGGACCAGGGGCCGGGTGTCGCCGTAGCCCACCGCCTGGATGCGGGTGCCCGGCATGCCGTCGCGCTCCACCAGGTACCGCAGCACCTGGGTGGCGCGGTCGGAGGAGAGCTCCCAGTTGGTCGCGTACCGCCCCGAGATCGGGATGGTGTTCGCGTGGCCCTCCACCGAGATCTGCTCCTGGAGGGCCACGAGCGTCGGCGCGGCCAGGTCCAGGACCCGCCCCGCGGTCGGGGTCAGCGTCGCCGACCCCTGCGCGAAGAACACGTCGTCGGCGACCAGCCCGAGCACCAGCCCGCGCTCGTCCACCCGGAACCGGACCTGGTCCTGGAGCCCCGCACCGGTCAGCGCCTGGAGGATGTGCTCGCGCACCTCCTCCAGGTGCGCCGCCTCGGCCTGCGCCGCCGCGAGCACGCTCGCGTCCACCTGGGTCGGGTCCGCCGACGTCTGCGGCGCCGGGTCGGACGCCTGCAGGCCGAGGCCCTCGTCCGCGTCCACGATCCCCGAGGTGCCGGCGTCCGGCTGGTCCTCGGTGATCGCCAGCCCGTCCATCGTGCCGTCCGTGCCGTCCAGCACCGACTGGTTGACCGACCCGTCGCCGAACCCCGCCGCCAGCGACGCCTTGAGCGCCACGTACTTCTCCTGGTCGACCTGGCTGATGGCGAACAGGACGATGAACAGCGCCATGAGCACCGTGATCATGTCCGAGTAGGACACGAGCCAGCGCTCGTGGTTGACGTGCTCCTCCTCGTGCCCCCCGCCGCGACGACCGCGGCCGCCCCCGTGGCCGGAGCTCACGCTGCTTCCTTGGCGGCCGGGGTGTCCGGCAGCAGGCTGCGGAGCCGCTCGCCGACCAGGCGCGGGTTGGCGCCGGCCTGGACGGCCAGCAGGCCCTCCAGCGTCACCTCCATCTGCGCGCACTCCAGGTCCGAGAACCGCTTGATGCGGGCGCCCAGCGGCAGCCAGACCACGTTCGCCGACAGGATGCCCCAGAGGGTGGCGACGAAGGCCGCGGCGATCGAGTGGCCCAGCGAGGCCGGGTCGGACAGGTTCTCCAGCACGTGCACCAGCGAGATGACCGTGCCGATGATGCCGATCGTCGGGGCGTAGCCGCCCATGTCGGCGAAGTACTTGGACCAGACCTTCTCGCGGGACCGCTTCGTGGCGATCTTGTCCTCGAGGATCATCCGGAGGTCGTCGGGGTCGGTGCCGTCGATCGCGGCCTGGAGGCCGCCGCGCAGGAACTCGTCGTCGATGTCCTTGGCCGCGTCCTCGAGGGCCAGCAGGCCCTCGCGGCGGGCGCGGTCGGCCAGGTCGACGAGCGTGTCCACGGTCGACGTCGGGTCCGGCACCTTGTTCATCAGGGCACGCGGCACGGCCTTGAACGACTCGATGACGTCCTTGACCGTGTGGCCGGCGATGCCGACACCGATCGTGCCGACCCACACCAGCAGCAGCGGCGCGGGCAGGAAGATGGACATCGGGTCGGCGCCCTCCATGAGGAGGGCACCGAAGATCGCACCGAAGGCGACGACCAGCCCGATGAAGCCGGCGGGGTCCATCAGCGGCTCCTCGGTCGCAGGGGAACAGGGTCGGCGAGCGGCACGTCGCCGTCGTCCTCGGCCGGGCCCGCCTCGCCGCTGCCGGCGGCGTCGCGGACCAGCTCGACCGTGGGCGCCGGCGCGGCCTGGATCTCCTGGGCGCGGGCCAGGAGCTGGGCGCGGTGCTCGTTCACGCGCGCGATGACCTCGGCCATCGACTCCCGGACGATGTACTTCGTCCCGTCGATGAGGGTCAGGATGGTGTCGGGCGCGCTGTCGACGCGCTGGAGCAGGTCGGGGTTCACCCCGAACTGGGCCCCGTTGAGGCGCGTCACGATGATCACAGCGGTGTCCCGTCCCTGGTGGTGCGTGTGCGGCTCGCGCCGCCGCGGCCCGTCCGTGTGCCGCTCACCCCTGTCCATCGGACGCGGGCCCCGGGCGCTGAGGGGTTCCGAGGACTTCTGCGCTGCCGCCCGGGGCCGTACGTGCGCGCCGTCCCGAGCGGTCACGGCACCGTGGTCGTCGCCGCGGCCGACTCGCGCGGGTCAGAAGGGTGGGGGTGCGTCGTAGGGGTCGGTGGTGGCGTCGTGGGTGTGGCCGGTGCCGGGTCGGGTGAGGTAGCGGTGCCCGGCGGGGGTGATCCACTCGAACAGCCCGGGGGCGATCTGGCGCAGCCGGAACCCGCCGTCGGTCTTCAGGCGGTGGTGGCGGTGGCACAGCGGTCCGAGGTTGTCCGCGTCGGTGCGACCCAAGGGGGTCTCGGGTGGGTCGCCGGGCCTTCGGTGGTACTCGATGGTGTGGTCGAGGTCGGCGTTGCGGGCCGGGACGGTGCACCCGGGTGCGACGCAGGTGGTGTCGCGGGTGCGGACGAACTCCACCAGGCCGGCGGGTGGTCGGTAGCGCTGGCGTCCGACGTCCAAGACCTGGTGGGTGACGGGGTCGGTGATGATGCGCCGCCAGATGCCGCCGTCGGCCAGGGCCCGGGCGCGCACGGCGTCGATGGGGCCGTACCCGTCGAGGTCGGCGGGGTGGTCGTCCAGGCCCAGGAGGGTGGAGGCGGCGATGGTGAGGTTGACCTCGGCGCCCGGGCGCCCCGCGCAGCGGGTGCAGCTGCGACGGGCGGCGGCGGTCGCGGGGTCGGTCGCGGGCACGCCCGGGACCGGCACGCCCGGGACCGGCACGCCCGGGTCCGGCACGGTCGGCGCGGGCTCGGGCGGCGCGGTGCTGCGTGCGGGCTCCGTGCTGGCAGCGGGCGCGGGCGCGCTGCTGGGCGCGGGCGCACTGCTGGGCGCGGGCGCGGGTGGGACGTCATCGGTCGAGGCGGTGTCGGGCGCGTGCGGGGGTTCGGTCGGCG
>NZ_JAKRMS010000199.1 GCF_022346185.1 Cellulomonas sp. ACRRI
GGGCCGGGGCGACGGGGGACGACGGTGCGGCGGGGTCGGTCACCCGCTCAACCTACGACGCGCACCAGCGCCGACGCCCGCCGGTCCACGGGAGCGGGCGCCGTCACACCACCAGCTCCGCCGCCGCCGAGCGCGCCCGGCGCAGCGCCGCGCCGTCCAGGCCGAGCACCCGCAGCGCGGCGTCGGCGACCAGCGGCGCGACCTCCTGCGCCGCGGCGTCCCCGCCGGACCGCCGCGCGGTGATCACCGTCTCGACCAGCCCGAACACCAGCGTGGCCTCCGCCGGCCGCGCGGACTCCGGCCGCCCCAGCACCGCCGAGACCAGCGCGTCGTACCGGCCGCGCAGCCGCGCGCGCTCCTCGCGGAACTCGGCGAACGCCTCGCCCTCGACCTCCGGCAGCTGCATCAGCCCGCCGATGTTGACCGGCCCGTCCGCCAGCCACCGGGCGTCGGCGTCGCACAGCGCCCACAGCCGCGCCGCCGGGTCGCCGGCCGCGTCGAGCAGCTCGTCGGCCAGGTCGAGCGAGGGGCGGACCGTGTCGAGCAGCAGGGTCCGCAGCAGGACGTCCTTGCCGCGGAAGTGGTGGTAGATCGACGCCTGCTTCACGCCCGCCCGCTCGGCGATGGCGTAGGTCGAGGTCGCCGTGTACCCGACGCTGCTGAACAGGGCCGCCGCGGCGGCGAGGACGTCCCCGCGGGTGTCCCGGCCGTCCGCGGCGCGCGGGCGCCCGGGCCGGGTCGCGGTTCGCTCCGCGTCGGGCGTGGGGGCCGTCATGCGCGCGGACGCTAGCAGCCGCGCGTCACCGGGACGTTTCGCGCCCGCGCACCCCCGCCCCGCTGCGCGCGAGCTCCAGCAGCCGGGCGGCCGTCCGCTCGTCCACGACGAGGTCCGTCATGGTCCCGGCGCGCAGCGCGGCGAGCAGCGGCACCGCCTTGTTGTCCCCGGCCACCGCGCACAGCCGCCGCGGGATGCGCCGGAGCTGGTCGGGCGACGGGCCCGTGGCCCGCGCGTTCAGCGGCACGTCCTGCCACGACCCGTCGGCGCGCAGGAACACCGTGCACACGTCGCCGACGACCGACTGCTCGTGCAGCAGCTCGACGTCGTCGTCGTCCAGGTACCCCGCGGAGTAGACGTGGCTGGGGACCGAGCCGGTGACCGAGCCGACGGAGAACAGCGCGATGTCGGCGCGCGCCTGCTCGTCGAGGACCCGGCGCACCGACCGCTCCCGCCACATCGCCTGCTTCGTCTCCGGGTAGTCGAAGAACGCGGGGACCGGGAAGTGGTGCACGGTGGCGCCGAACGCGCTGCCGAACGAGGCGATGAGGTCGCTCGCGTACTCGATGCCCGAGGTGCGCGTGTTGGCCGCGCCGTTCAGCTGGACGACGACGCTGCCGTGCGTGGCCTTGGGCTGCAGCCGGCGGGACACGGCGGCCAGCGTCGTGCCCCAGGCGACGCCGAGGATCATGTCGGAGTCGAACCAGGAGGCGAGCAGGCGTGCGGTCGCCCGGGCCACCTGGTCGAGCGTGTCGGCGGGCTCGCCGGAGTCGGGGACCGGCACCACGTAGGTGTCGATGCCGAACGCGGCGGAGATCGACCGCCCGAGGCTCGGCGCCCGGGTGCTGGACGGACGGAGCGTGATCTCGACCAGGCCCGTCTCGCGCGCCCGCTTGAGCAGGCGGGACACCGTCGACCGCGACGTGTGCAGGTGCCGCGCGATCACGTCCATCTTGACGTCCTGCAGGTAGTACATGGACGCGGCGCGCAGCACGTCCTGCTCGCGGTCGGTCATCGTCCGCGACCTCCTCGTCGGGCCGGATGCGGGACCTCGGTCCCTGCACATTCGTGCACTGCGGTTGCGCGTCTGTTCGCGAGGTGACGACGATAGCGAACAGACAGGACCGAGGCCCCAGTCTGCGGGGCCACGAGCACCCGCGACCAGGGCACCGACGGCCGGGAGAGCACGACCGCGATGGAGCTGACATGAGGACCGCAGCACTGACCCCTCGCCTGCGTGACGACGCGCTGGCGGCCCTGCGAGCGACCACGGAGGGCGGGCCGGAGCTCGACGTCCTCGTCATCGGCGGCGGCGTGACCGGCGCCGGCATCGCGCTGGACGCGGTGACGCGCGGCCTGTCCACCGCGGTCATCGACGCGCAGGACTGGGCCTCGGGCACCTCCAGCCGGTCCAGCAAGCTCGTGCACGGCGGCCTGCGCTACCTGCAGATGCTCGACTTCCACCTGGTGCGCGAGGCCCTCACCGAGCGCGACCTGCTCATCAGCGACCTCGCCCCGCACCTGGTCAAGCCCGTGCCGTTCCTCTACCCGCTCGAGAACCGGGTCTGGGAGCGCGCGTACGTCGGCGCCGGCGTGGCCCTGTACGACACGCTCGCCAGCGTCAACGGCCGCAAGCGCGCCATGCCGCTGCACCAGCACCTGTCCCGCAAGGGCATGGAGCGCAAGTTCCCCGACCTGCGCCACGACGCCGCGGTGGGCGCGGTGCAGTACTGGGACGCCAGCGTCGACGACGCCCGGCTGGTCTCGACCCTGATCCGCACGGCGGTGTCCTACGGCGCGCACGCGGCCTCCCGCACCCAGGTCGTCGGCCTGACCACCACGTCGGGCGGCGCGGTCACCGGCGCCGAGCTGGCCGACCTGGAGTCCGGCGAGCGCTTCACGGTGCGCGCCCGGCACGTCATCAACGCGACCGGCGTCTGGACCGAGCAGACCGAGTCGCTCGCCGGCACCGAGGGCGGCCTGCGGGTTCTCGCGTCCAAGGGCATCCACATCGTCGTGCCGCGCGACCGGATCGCGGGCAACACGGGCCTGATCCTGCAGACCGAGAAGTCGGTCCTGTTCATCATCCCCTGGTCCCGCTACTGGGTGATCGGCACCACCGACACCCCCTGGGAGCAGGACCTCACCCACCCGGTGGCCACCAGCGCCGACATCGACTACGTCATCGAGCACGCGAACGCCGTGCTGTCCCGGCCGATCACCCGCGACGACGTCATCGGCACCTGGGCCGGCCTGCGGCCGCTGCTGCAGCCCGGCACCAAGGAGGGCACGTCGTCGGCCAAGGTGTCGCGCGAGCACACCGTCGCCTCCCCGACGCCGGGCCTCACCGTGATCGCGGGCGGCAAGCTCACCACCTACCGGGTGATGGCGAAGGACGCCGTCGACTTCGCGATCGGCTCGCGGGCGACCACGCTGCCGTCGATCACGCACAAGATCCCGCTCGTCGGCGCCGAGGGCCTCGAGGTGCTGCAGCGCCAGGCCCGGGACATCGGCGGCCGGTACGGCTGGGACAGGGGGCGGATGGACCACCTGCTGCACCGGTACGGCTCCCTGCTGGGCGAGCTGCTCGAGATCGTCGACGAGGAGCCGGCGCTCGGCCAGCCGCTCGCCGGGGCCCCCGCGTACATCGGCGCGGAGATCGCCTACGCCGTCACGCACGAGGGCGCCCTGCACCTGGACGACGTGCTCATGCACCGCACCCGCCTCAACTACGAGGTCGCGGACAAGGGCCTCGGCGCGCTGGACGAGATCGCCGCGATCGTCGCCCCGCGCCTCGGCTGGGACGACGCCACCCGCGCCCGTGAGATCGACGCGTACCGGCAGCGCGCCCAGGCGGAGTTCGCCGCCGCCGAGCAGCCCGACGACGCCGCCGCGCAGGCCGCGCGCGACGTCGCGGAGGACCTCGCGCCGCTGCTCCCGCTCGACGCGGACCCCGTCCGCCCGGGCACCAAGCCGGGTTCGTCGCCCAGCACCCCTGCCACCGCAGGCCCGGCAGGGACATGATCAGTACCACCTAGCGGTCCCCCGGCCGCGCCCCGCCCGGTCGGTCCTCGACCGGGCGGGACCCTGCGAGACAACGACGTCCGTCAGAAAGAGGTCGACTGTGGAGTCCATCTCGATCGGAGATGCCATCCTCTCCGAGTTCCTCGGCACCGCCGTGCTGCTCCTCCTCGGTGCAGGCGTGGTCGCCAACGTGATCCTGCCGAAGACGAAGGGATTCGGCGGCGGCTGGCTGCTGATCAACTTCGGGTGGGGCCTCGCGGTCTTCACCGGCGTGTACGTGGCGTTCCAGTCCGGCGCGCACCTGAACCCGGCGGTGACGCTGGGCATCTGGGCCGCGGGCAAGGACGAGTTCGCCCCGGGCATCGAGGTGAACGCGACCAACGGGTTCCTGTACATCGCGGCGCAGTTCGCCGGCGCCGCCGTCGGCTCGACGGTCGCGTACCTCACCTACAAGAAGCACTTCGACCAGGACGCGGACCCCGCCATCAAGCTCGCGGTGTTCTCCACCGGGCCGGAGCTGCGCTCCTACGGGTGGAACTTCCTCACCGAGGTCGTCGGCACGTTCGTCCTCGTGTTCTGGGTGGTCATCAGCGGCAACACGCCCGCCCAGATCGGCCCGCTCGGCGTCGCCCTGGTCGTGGTCGGGATCGGCGCCAGCCTCGGTGGCCCCACCGGCTACGCCATCAACCCGGCGCGTGACCTCGGCCCGCGCATCGCGCACGCCCTGCTGCCGATCCGCGGCAAGGGCTCGTCCGACTGGTCGTACGCCTGGGTGCCGGTGCTCGGCCCCGCCGTCGGCGGCATCCTCGGCGGCCTGCTGGCCATGACCATCGGCTGGGTCGCCTGACCTCGGTGCCCTGAGCCGGGGCGCCCACCCCCACCCCTGCGGGGCGGGCGCCCCGGCTCAGGGC
>NZ_JAKRMS010000019.1 GCF_022346185.1 Cellulomonas sp. ACRRI
GCGTCGCCGTGGACCCGGCGGCGGGGCCGGGCGTCGGGCGGGGCGTCGAGGTCGGCCGCGAGGCCGGCTTCGGGGCGGTGGCGGGCTTCGGCGCGGCGGCCGCGCCCCGGCTGGCCGCGGGACGCGGAGCCGTCGCCGGCTTCGGCGCGGTCTGCGGGCGCGGAGCAGCGGCCGGGGCCGGAGCAGCGGCCGGGGCGGCGGCAGCCGGAGCGGCGGCCTCCACCAGGGCGTCCGTCTCCGTCTCCTCGACCTCGGGGGCCTCGGGTCGCGGCTCGCGCTGGGCGCGGGCACGGCGCTGCTCGTTCTTCTGCTCGGCCTTCTTCTTGGTCGGGCCGAGCACCATGATCATGTTGCGGCCGTCCTGCTTCGGCATGCTCTCGATGAAGCCGAGCTCCTCGACGTCAGCGGCGAGCCGCTGCAGCAGGCGCACGCCCATCTCCGGGCGCGACTGCTCGCGGCCGCGGAACATGATCATGACCTTGACCTTGTCGCCCGCCGACAGGAACCGCTCGACGTGGCCCTTCTTGGTGCCGTAGTCGTGCGGGTCGATCTTGAGGCGGAAGCGGATCTCCTTGAGAACCGTGTTGCTCTGGTTCCGCCGGGCCTCGCGGGCCTTCATGTCTGCTTCGTACTTGAACTTGCCGTAGTCCATGATCTTGCAGACGGGCGGGCGGGCGTCCGGCGCGACCTCCACGAGGTCGAGGTCGGCGTCCTGGGCCAGGCGCAGCGCGTCCTCCACGCGGACGATGCCGACCTGCTCGCCGTTCGGGCCGACCAGGCGGACCTCGGCGACGCGGATCCGATCGTTGATGCGGGGCTCGCTGATGTGGTGCTCCTCGAAGTCGAAGGGGGTGACCTCCAGGAACGAGGAAGGCCCTCGCACCTGGGCACAGGTGGAGGGCCGACACGATCCACGGCACCCGTCGGAACGGTGCGCCGTCGGGCCACGGTCCCCGCGAGGGGCTCGTGACCTGGACCGATGACCTGGACCCTGCTGCCGGCGGACCGGGCGGTCGGGACTCAGGTGGGAGTGGCCTCCACTTGTGCACCCGGGCCGTCGTCGCCCCCGCGGTGAGGCGGTGACACACGTCGACCCAGGCCAGTCGTGAATGACTCTACCAGAACACCGGGGGCCGGCTCACTGTTCCCCGGGTCACCCGCGGACCGCGCACCCGACGTGACATTCCGTCAGATCCCTGCTTGAACAGTTCCAGAAAACATGTCAGGGTGGCGGCATGCCCGTCGACCAGCACGCACCCGCCGCCGGCGGCGCGACGAGCGCCGGCCACCCGCACCCCGCGGTCGGCCACGCCGACCGCGCGACCGACCCCGCGGAGCTCCTGCGCACCCGCGGGCTGCGGGTCACCGCGCCGCGGCTCGCCGTGCTCGGCGCCGTCGGCGACCTGCCGCACGCGGACGCCGAGGCCGTGCTCCGGCGGGCCCGCGAGGCGGTGCCGACGGTCTCGGTGCAGGCGGTCTACGACGTCCTGCACGCGCTGACCGACGTGGGCATCCTGCGGCGCATCGAGCCGGCCGGGCACCCGGCGCGGTACGAGCGCCGGGTGGGCGACAACCACCACCACGTGGTGTGCCGCTCCTGCGGCGCGGTCGACGACGTCGACTGCGTCATCGGCGAGGCGCCCTGCCTCGTCCCGAGCTCGACGTCCGGCTTCACCGTCGAGACCGCCGAGGTCACCTTCTGGGGCCTGTGCCCCGACTGCCGCAGCCGCGCGACCGACTGACCGCAGCCCCGGGGCGAGCCGCCGCCCCGGCCCGACTCCCCCGCACCACCGACCACCCACGACTCCCGGTCGGGCGACCCCGCCCGACCGGTCCCCGGCACGCCCTCGACCGGCCTGCCGACGACCCGGAAGGACACCCCCGTGACCCAGGTCCACCCGACGACCACCAACTCCGGCGCCCCCGTGGCGTCCGACGCCCACTCGCAGTCGGTCGGCGCCGACGGCCCGATCGTCCTGCACGACCACTACCTGGTCGAGAAGCTCGCGCAGTTCAACCGCGAGCGGGTCCCGGAGCGGGTCGTGCACGCCAAGGGCGGCGGCGCCTTCGGCACCTTCACCACCACCGGCGACGTGAGCCGCTACACCCGCGCCGCGCTGTTCCAGCCGGGCGTCGAGACCGAGATGCTGGCGCGGTTCTCCTCCGTCGCCGGCGAGCACGGCTCCCCCGACACCTGGCGCGACCCGCGCGGCTTCGCGCTGAAGTTCTACACGTCCGAGGGCAACTACGACCTCGTCGGGAACAACACCCCGGTGTTCTTCCTGCGCGACGGCATCAAGTTCCCCGACTTCATCCGCTCGCAGAAGCGCCTGCCGGGCTCGAACCTGCGCGACAACGACATGCAGTGGGACTTCTGGTCGCTGTCCCCCGAGTCGGCGCACCAGGTCACCTGGCTCATGGGCGACCGCGGCCTCCCACGCTCCTGGCGGACGATGGACGGCTTCGGCTCGCACACCTACCAGTGGATCAACGCGGCCGGCGAGCGGTTCTGGGTCAAGTACCACTTCAAGACCCAGCAGGGCATCGACAACCTGACCGCCGACGAGGCCGCGCAGCTCGCCGGCTCGGACGCCGACCACCACATCCGCGACCTGTTCGAGCACATCGCCGACGGCGAGTTCCCCCGCTGGACCCTGTCGGTGCAGGTCATGCCGTACGAGGACGCGAAGGCCTACCGGTTCAACCCGTTCGACCTGACGAAGGTCTGGCCGCACGCCGACTACCCGCTGATCGAGGTCGGCGTGATGGAGCTCAACCGCAACCCGGAGAACTACTTCGCGCAGATCGAGCAGGCGACCTTCGCGCCGAGCAACTTCGTGCCGGGCATCGCGACCAGCCCGGACAAGATGCTGCTCGCGCGGATCTTCTCCTACGCGGACGCCCACCGGTACCGCGTCGGCACCAACCACGCGCAGCTCCCGGTGAACGCGCCGAAGTCCGAGGTGCACTCGTACTCCAAGGACGGCGCGGCGCGCTACCACTTCAACGCGCCCGAGGTCCCGGTCTACGCGCCGAACTCGGTCGGCGGTCCGGCGGCCGACCCGGCCCGCGCCGCGGAGTCGGCCGGGTGGGAGGCGGACGGCGAGCTCGTGCGCGCCGCCGCGACCCTGCACCCCGAGGACGACGACTGGGGTCAGGCCGGCACCCTGTACCGCGAGGTGTTCGACGACGCCGCGCGCGCCCGGTTCCTCGAGACCATCACCGGCCACGTCGGTGCGGTGAAGAGCGACGTCATCCGCGCCCGCGCGATCCAGTACTGGACCAACGTCGACGCCGGCCTCGGCGCCGCGCTGGCCGCCGCGCTGCAGGGCACGGCGCCGGTCGAGAACGGCGAGCCCGCCACCGCCAGCACGCCCGTCGCCTGATCCGTCGCGGGTCGGGCGGTTCCCCCCACCGCCCGACCCGCGACCGCACCACCCGCGGCGCGGCCGGCACTCGCTCCGGCCGCGCCGCCACCTTCGGGGTGGCGGCCCGCCCGGCAGGTCGCACGCCCCCGTGGGCGCCCCGCTCGTCGTCCGTCCGGCCGCGCGGTGAGAGGATCGGCGGCATGAGCGAGACCCCCGACCCCACGACCGCCACCCGCGACATCGCCGACGTGGCCGCGGTCGAGGTCATCACGACCGCCGCCGTGCACCTGATGAGCGCCGCCGCCGTCAAGTGCGGCCTGTCCCCCGACACCGACGAGCACGCCGGCAGCGACTTCCTCGACCTGGACGAGGCCCGCAAGCTGATCACCGCACTGGCCGCGCTGGTCACCGCGTCGGCCCCGGACATCGGCAACCAGCACGCCCGCTCGCTGCGGGACGGCCTGCGCTCCCTGCAGCTCGCGTTCCGCGAGGCCAGCCCCTTCCCCGACGCCCCCGGCGAGGGCCCGGGCGAGAAGTTCACCGGCTACGTCTCCTGACCCCGCGCACCCCCGCACGCCTTCCCACGCCGAGTCTCCGGTCCGCGCCCGTCCCGTGATCACGGGCCGCAGACGCGAACCGGAGACTCGGTGCCGCGCGCCGGCGCGCGGTGCGGGGCGTCAGCGGGCGGTCGGCTCCGGGGTCGGGCGCGCCGGGACGTCGTCGGCGCCCGCGGGGGCCGGCGTCGGGACCACGCCCTCGGGCGCCGTGCCCGGGGCCGCGCCGGTCACGACCGGCACGCGGCCGGCGACCCGTCGCCTCGCCAGGGCCAGCACCGCCAGGCCGAGCACCGACAGCAGCAGCCCGACGCCGCCCGCGGCCGCGAAGCCGCCGCCGGGGCCGGTCGAGTCGATCACCGCGCCGACGACGGGGGCGCCCAGCGCCGCGCCGACCGTGTTCGCCGTGCCGCTCCAGCCCATGATCTCGCCGCGCCGGTGCTCGGGGACCATCCGGACCAGCGACGCGTTGATCGCGGACAGGCTCGCGGCGCACGGCAGGCCCGCGACGACCACCGCGAGCGCCAGCTGCCACTGCGTCTGGGCGAACGCGGCGGGCAGCGTCGCCGCGCCGAGCAGCGCCACCAGCGCGAGCGGGTGCAGCTCCCGCTTCTGCGCGCCGTACACCAGCCCGCCGAGGACGGACCCGACGCACCACAGCGCGATCATCCAGCCGACCGCGGTCTCCCGGTCCCAGCCCTCGAGCGCGGCCACGATGCCCACGTCCGTGCCGTTGAGGATGAGCGCGGCGGCGGAGGCGGCGGCCAGGACCACGAGCAGCCCGGGCGTCAGCAGCCTCGGCCGTCGGCCGCCCTCGGCAGCGGCGGCGGCCGACGTGCCCTCGGGCGACCGCGTCGGCGGGTTGAACCACATCAGCAGCAGGCCCGCCGCCACCGTCGCCACGCCCACGAGGGTCAGCGCCGCGGTCGTCGAGACCTGGGTCGCCACCAGCACCCCGAGCGTCGGCGCGAGCATGAACGTCATCTCGGTGCCCACGGAGTCGAGGGCGTAGGCGGTGCGCTGCTGCTCGGCCGGCACCAGCACCGCGAGCGACTGCCGCACGACCGAGAACACCGGCACGAGGAACACGCCCGCGACCACGGCGGCGACGAGCAGCGCCTCGTAGCCGAGCCGCGGGGCCACCAGCCACACCGCCGACTCCACGACGACCGACGGCAGCAGCGCCCGCCGCAGCCCCAGCCGGTCCACCCGGCGGCCGCGCCACGGCGACCCGATCGCCACGCCCACGGTCATCGCCGCGGCGACCAGCCCGGCACGCGCGTACCCGAGGCCGAGCGGGCCGACGACGTGCAGCGTGAGCACGACGCCCGTCATCGCGTGCGGGATGCGCGCGACGAACGAGACGAGGACCAGGGGCAGGACACCGGGCAGGCGCAGCAGGCGGCCGTAGGGGGCGAGGGACACGCCGAGGATTCTCGCCCGTGCCCGGCCTGTCGGGCGACAGGAATCGGCCGTCCGCGGGGCGGCGCCGACGTGACGTCCGCCACCGACGGCGTCGCGCGCCGGGCACCGCGCGCGCTGACTCCCCGTAAGGTGGTCCCGTGACGTCTGCCACCGGGCCGCACGACCCGAACGGCCCGCCGCGGCCGGCCGGGCCCTCGTCGTGGTCCGACACCGCCACCCGCCCCGACGCCGTGCCGCCCGTCGAGCACCCCGCCACGCACCCGGACGACCGCCCGGCCGGGCGGCACCCCGAGCACAGCCACCTCGCCCCGCCGCCCCCGCCGCGGCGGCGCCGTCGGCCGTGGGCGGTCGTGGCGCTGTCGGTGCTGCTGGTGCTCGTGACCGCGCTCGCGGCCTACCTGTGGGTCCGCACCGTCCGGTTCGAGGAGTACGCCGACGGCCTCGAGGCCGAAGGGCGCGCGATCGGCACGGAGCTCGCGACCCTGCGCACCCAGCACGACGGGACCGTCGCGGAGCTGTCCGCGGTCACCGAGCAGCTCGCGACCGCGCAGAGCCGGATCACCCAGCTCGCCGACGAGAAGGCGCAGGTCGGCGACGACCGTGAGGTGCAGCGCCAGCTCGTCGACTACCAGGAGCGCATCTCCCAGGCCGCCGCGAACGTCGCGTCCGCCCTGTCCACCTGCATCGACGCCCAGAACCAGCTCATCACCTACCTCGAGGACGCCGCCGCCTACGACCCGGCGGACCTGCAGCGGTTCAAGAGCGACGTGCAGGGCGTGTGCAACGCCGCGACCGTCGCGAACACCGAGCTGCAGCGCCAGCTCGCCGCCGGGGCGACCGGGTGACCCGCGCGACCGCCCGCCGCGCCGCCCTCGGCGCCGCGGCCGTGCTGCTGCTCGCCGGGTGCGGCGTGCTCCCCGCGATGCCCGGCCCCGTGCCGACCGACCTGGTGCCGTCGAGCGTCCCGGCACCGACGCCGACGTCCTCCGGCAACCTGTCCCCGGACGGCTTCGACGCCGCGCAGCGGATGGCGGTGCGGATCCGGAACGTCGGCTGCAACTCCCTGTCCACCGGCTCGGGCTTCGCGATCGACGAGACCACCCTCATCACGAACCGGCACGTGGTGGCCGACTCGGCCGACCTGCAGCTGAGCACCTACGACGGGCGGGACGTCGCCGTCACGGCGTCCTCGACCGCCGCGCTGGCGGACCTGGCCGTCGTCCGCACCGCCGATCCGCTGCCCTCGGCGCCCGGCCTCGCCGACGCCGACCCCAACCCGGGCGACCAGGTGACCGTCGTGGGGTACCCGCAGGGCGGCCGGCTCACGGTCACCAGCGGCCAGGTCATCGGCGCCACCACCGACCCGCTGAACGAGAACCTCGGCCAGGTGCTCGTGACGAACGCGGAGGTGGAGCCCGGGAGCTCCGGGTCCGCCGTGCTGGACGCCGAGGGCCGCGTCGTCGGCGTCGTCTACGCCAAGAACTCCACGGGGCAGAGCTTCGTCGTCCCCGTCAGCACCCTGCGCCAGCTGCTCGACGACGAGGCCGCGTTCACCGACAGCACCTCCTGCACCGCCGGCTGAGCCGGCGGCCCTGGTGGCGTGCGACCCGCCGTGCAACCGTGGGCGCACGGACACCCACCGAGGAGGACGACGATGACGGACGAGACCCACCCCGACCTGCCGGGGCTCACCCGGGCGGCGAGCGACATCATCTCCGTGCGACGCGTGTTCGGGGAGCCCTACGAGCTGGGCGGCACCCTGGTGGTGCCGGTCGCGAAGGTGCTGGGCTGGCACGGCGTGGCGGGGGCGCACGCCGACGCCCGGCTGGGCGTCCGCGGCGGGCACGGCGGCCACGGCGGACCCGGGCAGGGCGGTTCCGGCTCGGGCGGGACGGACGCGGGCGGGACGGACGCGGGCGGCACCGGCGACGAGGGACCCGACGGGCAGCGCGGCCCCTCGGCGGAGGGCGCGCCGGGCGCCGGAGGGCCCGCGCCGGACGCCGGGCAGGACGCCGGCCACGGCGCCCACGCGGGGTCACCCGCACCGGAGGACGGCCCGTGGGCGCGGTCCGGGCCGGTCGCCTGGGCGGGTCCCGGTGGCGACCGGCCGCACGGGCCGGGGCGCGGCGGCTGGCACGGCGGGCTGGGGCGCGGGCCGCTCCTGCGCGGGCCGCTGTGGCCGTTCGGCGCGGGCCGGCCCGGCGGACGCGGGGTCGGCGCGGCGGACGCCGGCGGCTACGCCACCCGGGTCAAGCCGCTCGGGGTGTTCGTCGTCGACGACGAGGGCGCGCACTGGCAGCCGGCGCTCGACCTCAACCGCATCATCCTGGGCGGGCAGGTCGTGGGGGCGGTCGCGACGGTCGCCCTCGCCTGGGCGCTGCGCCGCCGCCGGCGCTGAGCCACCACCGGCGCCGAGCCACCACCGGCGCCGAGCCACCACCGGCGCCGAGCCGCCACCGGCGCTGAGCGGCGACCCGGTCCGGTCCGGTCCGGTCCGGGAGCCCGGCGCGCCCGGGGGCGTCCGCGGCACGACGCCGCCGCGAGTGTGCATGCGACACGTCGAGCGAGCATCCGCCGGGTACTCGCTCGACGTGTCGCATGCACACTCGGCGTGCCCGGCGTGCCCGGCGCGCCCGGCTGCCCGGCGGGGCCGGACCGGCCCTGCGGGTCAGCGGAGGCGGACCTCCACCGAGTCCACCCGCCGGGTGACCGTGTCGTCGGCGGCCAGTGCCTCGCCGACGCGGCGCAGCACGCCGTCCAGCGTCGGCCGGTCGAGCCCGGGGACGAGCGTGAGGACCACGGCCACCTCGGCCCGGGAGCCCGGGAGGGCGTCGACGTCGACGACCGGGCCGGGCGTCCCCGGCGTCGGCGCGGCGGCGGGCTCCGCACGACGGCGGCGGAACCACGACCGACCCGCGGAGCCGGACCCGCCGCCGGACGTGCCCGCACCCCCGGACGCCGCGGCGCCCGGGCCGGCGTCTGCCGGGACCGCGCCCAGCACCGCCGCCCGGATCGCCTCCCGGACCTCGGGGTCGACCGACGGCACGGCGGCGCCGTCGGAACCGGGGAGCACCGCCGGCCGCCACGACTGCTGCTGCGCGAGCGCCCACACCGCGGGCCGCGGCAGCAGCGCCGTGTCCGGGCCGCCCGCGTCGAGCACGAGCAGCTCCCAGCCCTCGCTCACCGCCGACAGCGCGGCGCGCACCACGTCGGTCGGCACCGGGCGCGCGTCCCGCCGCCACGCCGCCATCGCCGCGACGGAGGAGAACACCGGCAGCGCCGTGCGCCCGTCCGGCGCCTGCAGCGCCACGATCCCGGCGGACGCCTCCTTGTCGACGGTGTGCGCGTGCCCGCCCACCTCGACCGTCTCGGCCGCCTCGAGCTCCGCCAGCACCGGCACCAGCACCCGGGTGCCGGCCAGCGCCTCGACGACGCCGGCGAGCGTGCCGGTCCCGTCGCCGAGCGCGGCCAGCGCCGCCGCGACCCGGGGGTCGGCGCTGCCGTCGTCCCCCGCGAACGCCGAGGTGGGCGGGAGCTCGCGCCCGGTCACGGGCGCCCGGCGACGTCCAGGGCCTCGGGCAGCGTGAACGCGCCCGCGTACAGGGCCTTGCCCACGATGGCGCCCTCGACACCGACCGGGACCAGCTCGCGCAGCACCCGCAGGTCGTCGAGGGAGGAGATGCCGCCGGACGCGACGACGGGCGCGTCGGTGCGCGCGCAGACCTCGCGGAGCAGGTCGACGTTCGGGCCGCGCAGGGTGCCGTCCTTGGTCACGTCGGTGACGACGTACCGCGAGCAGCCCGCGGCGTCGAGGCGGGCCAGGACCTCCCAGAGGTCCCCGCCCTCACGGGTCCAGCCCCGGGCGGCGAGCGTGGTGCCGCGCACGTCCAGGCCGACGGCGATCGCGTCGCCGTGCCGCGCGATCGCGTCAGCCGTCCACTCCGGGTCCTCCAGCGCGGCGGTGCCGAGGTTCACCCGGGTGGCGCCGGTGGCGAGCGCGCGCTCGAGCGACGCGTCGTCGCGGATGCCGCCGGAGAGCTCGACCTTGACGCCCTTCGCCGACAGGACCTGCGCCACGTCCGCGAGCAGCGCGGCGTTCGACCCGCGCCCGAACGCGGCGTCCAGGTCGACGAGGTGGATCCACTCCGCGCCGCCGGCCTGCCAGTCGAGCGCCGCGGCGAGCGGGTCGCCGTAGGAGGTCTCGGAGCCCGCCTCGCCCTGGACGAGCCGGACGGCCTGGCCGTCGGCGACGTCGACGGCGGGCAGGAGCTGCAGACGGTCGGACATGGGTCTCCTCGTTCGGGGCGTGCGGTGGTGCGCCGGCGCCGGGCGGCTGCGCGGCGGGCGTCAGTCGAGCGAGCCGACCCAGTTCTCGAGCAGCTGGGCGCCGGCGTCCCCGGACTTCTCCGGGTGGAACTGCGTGGCGGCGAGCGGCCCGTTCTCGACGGCGGCGACGAACCGGCCGCCGTGCTCGGACCAGGTCACGAGCGGCGGGGTCAACCGGTCGGCGTCGACCTGGTCGGACAGCGGGAACGTCCGGGCCGCGTACGAGTGCACGAAGTAGAACCGCTGGTCCTCGATGCCGGCGAACAGTCGGGTCCCCGCGGGGGCGTCGACGGTGGACCACCCCATGTGCGGGACGACCTCGGCCTCGAGCCGGTCGACGGTGCCGGGCCACTCGCCGAGCCCGTCGGTCTCGACTCCGTGCTCGTCGCCGCGCTCGAACATGACCTGCATGCCGACGCAGATGCCGAGCACGGGGCGGCCGCCGGCGAGGCGCCGGTCCACGATCTGCTCGCCGCGGACGCCGCGCAGCCCGGCCATGACGGCCGCGAACGCACCGACGCCGGGGACGACGAGCCCGTCGGCGTCGGCGGCGTGCTGCGCGTCGGACGTCAGCTCGACCTGGGCGCCGACCCGCTCGAGGGCGCGCACGGCCGAGCGGACGTTCCCGAATCCGTAGTCCAGGACGACGACGCGAGGCTGGCTGGGCACGTCCCCCAGGCTACCGGCCGCGGGCCGGAGCACCCGCTGGCGTCCGGTGCGCGGGACGTGCGCTCCGTCACCCGGCGGCCCGGCGCGGTGGCGCGGGCGCGGGTCAGTCCCGCTTGCGCCGCCCCCCGGACAGCGCGCGCATGGCGGCCCACCGGGACATGCCGACGCTGGTCTCGACGCCGTCGACCTCGCCGACCGGCGTCCCGCCGACCAGCAGCTCGTCGAGCACGTCGGGCGCCCCGGAGAGCACGAGGCCCGCCGCGAGGTCGTCCTCCTTCTCCCCCGCGGACCACCGGCTCGCCTGGATGCGGCCGGCGCGCCGGTCCATCAGGATCACCGGCGAGGTCCGCAGCATCCGGGAGATCGCCGCGGCGGCCTCGGCGGTGCGGGCGGCGTCGGCGGCGTCGCGCAGGACCGCGAGCGCCCCGACCGGGGAGGGCACCGCGTCGACGTCGACCCCCGCCAGCGAGCAGGCGGCGGCCAGCGGGCGCGCGCCCGCGACCTGGGTCACGACGACGGCGACGACGGGCTCGTCCGGCTCCGCCGCGGCGGCCTCGAGCCCGGAGAGGTCGTCGGGGACCTCGACGGACGGGCCGTCGCCGGCGCCCGGCTCGCCCGGTGCCGCGTCCAGGCCGTCCAGGCCGGACAGGTCGTCCGGGACCGTGAACCCGAGGTCGTCGTCCGGGCGGTCCCCCGCGCCGGGCGTGCCGGCGCCGTTCGCGGTCACAGCGCGCCCTTCGTGCTCGGGATGCCGTCCACGCGCGGGTCCAGCGCCACCGCGAACCGCAGCGCGCGGGCGAGCGCCTTGAACTGCGCCTCGACGATGTGGTGGGGGTCGCGGCCGGCGAGCACGCGGACGTGCATCCCGAACGCGGCGTGGTGCGCGATCGACTCGAGCACGTGCCGGGTCAGGGAGCCGGTGAAGTGCCCGCCGATCAGGTGGTACTCCTGGCCCTCGGGCTCGCCGGAGTGCACGAGGTACGGGCGGCCGGACACGTCGACGACCGCCTGCGCCAGCGCCTCGTCGAGCGGCACGGTCGCGTCGCCGAACCGCGCGATGCCCCGCTTGTCGCCCAGCGCCTGCCGGAGCGCCTCGCCGAGGCAGATCGCCACGTCCTCGACGGTGTGGTGCGCGTCGATGTGCGTGTCGCCGGTGGCCCGGACGGTGAGGTCGATGAGCGAGTGCTTGCCCAGCGCGGTGAGCATGTGGTCGTAGAACGGCACCGTGGTGCTGATCTCCGTGCGCCCCGTGCCGTCCAGGTCGACCTCGACGACGACGCTGGACTCGCTCGTCGTGCGCTCGACCCGGGCGGTGCGCCCGCCGGTCGTCGTGCTCAAATCCCCAGCACCTCCCACAGCGCGGCGGTGAACGCCGCGGTCTCCTCCGGGGTGCCGACCGACACCCGCAGCCATCCTTCCGGGCCGACCTCGCGGATCAGCACGCCCCGGTCCAGCAGACCCTGCCAGACCTCGTGGCGGTTCTCGCCGACCTGGAACAGCACGAAGTTCGCGTCGGACTCCGCGACGCGCAGCCCGCGGTCACGCAGGTCGAGCACGAGCTGGTCGCGCTCGGCGCGCAGCGACCCGACCTGCGCCATGAGCTCCGGCGCGTGCCGCAGCGCCGCGCGGGCCGTCGCCTGCGTCACCGCCGACAGGTGGTAGGGCAGCCGCACGACCCGCAGCGCGTCCACGAGCTCCCGCGACGCGGCGAGGTAGCCGACGCGGGCCCCCGCCAGGCCGAACGCCTTGGACATCGTGCGGCTGACGGCGAGGTGCGGGTGGTCCGCGAGCAGGGTGAGCGCCGACTCGACGCCCTCCCGGCGGAACTCGCCGTACGCCTCGTCGACGACGACCACGCAGCCGCCCGGCACCTCGGCCGCGGCCGCGAGCACCGCGCGCACCGTGTCGAGCTCGAGCGCGGTGCCGGTCGGGTTGTTCGGGCTGGTGAGCAGCACGACGGACGGCGTCTCGCGGGCGATCAGCGCGCGGGCCTCCACCGGGTCGACGTCGAACTGCTCGGTGCGCCGGCCGGCGACCCAGCGGGTGTGGGTGTCGCGCGCGTACTCCGGGTACATCGAGTAGGTGGGCGCGAACGACACCGCCGTGCGCCCGGGACCCCCGAACGCCTGCAGGAGGTGCAGCATGACCTCGTTCGACCCGTTGGCCGCCCACACCTGCTCGGGGGCGACGCGCACGCCCGACTCGACCGCGAGGTAGTCGGCCAGGTCGGAGCGCAGGGCCAGGAACTCGCGGTCCGGGTACCGGTTCAGCCCGTGCGCGGCCTCGGCGACGGCGGCGGCGATGTCGGCGACGACCTGCGGCGACGGCGGGTACGGGTTCTCGTTGACGTTGAGCAGCACCGGCACGTCGAGCTGCGGGGCGCCGTAGGGCACCTCACCGGCCAGCTCGGGGCGCACCGGCAGCACGGGCCGCGCGGCCTGGGGGACGGTGTCGGGTGCGGTCACCCGGCGATCGTATCCGCGCTCCGGCCGCGGGACGGCGGTCGTCCACAGGCGGTTGCCCCGGGGGCGCGTCGTGTCGGGGGCGGTGGCTAGGGTCGGGGGCGATGACTGACGTGGACCAGCAGACACCGACCGGGCCCGATGCGGCCGAGCGCGCCGCCCTGCGCGAGGAGGCGGAGGCGGTCCTGCGCCGGCTCGTGGGGCGGGACGACGCCCGCCTGCGGGACGACCAGTGGCGGGCGATCGACGCGCTGGTGAGCGACCACCGGCGGGCGCTCGTCGTGCAGCGGACCGGGTGGGGCAAGTCCGCCGTGTACTTCGTCGCGACCGCCCTGCTCCGGGCGCGGGGCGCCGGCCCGACCGTGCTGGTGTCGCCGCTGCTCGCCCTCATGCGCAACCAGGTGGCCTCGGCGCAGCGCGCGGGCGTCAAGGCGGCCACGCTGAACTCCGCGAACGTCACCGAGTGGGACGACGTGCACGCGCAGATCGCCGCGGGCGACGTCGACGTCCTGCTCGTCTCCCCCGAGCGGCTCACCCACCCGCAGTTCCGCGACGAGGTGCTGCCGCGGCTGGCCGCCGACGCCGGGCTCGTCGTCATCGACGAGGCGCACTGCATCTCCGACTGGGGCCACGACTTCCGCCCGGACTACCGCCGCATCCGGACCCTGCTGGGCGAGCTGCCCGCCGGCATCCCGGTCCTCGCCACGACCGCGACCGCGAACGCCCGGGTGACGGCCGACGTCGCCGAGCAGCTCGGCACCGCGGTGCGCGACGACGTCCTGGTGCTGCGCGGCCCCCTCGACCGGTCCAGCCTCGACCTGTCGGTCGTCCGCCTGCCCGACACGGCCGCGCAGCTGGCGTGGCTGGCGCAGAACCTGCCGGCGTTCGAGGGCTCCGGGATCATCTACTGCCTCACCATCGCGGCCGCCCAGCAGGTCACCGAGCACCTGCGCGCGGCCGGTCTCGACGTCCGCACGTACACCGGGCAGACGGACCCGGCCGAGCGGGAGGTCGCGGAGGCCGACCTGCTCGCGAACCGGGTCAAGGCGCTGGTCGCGACCTCCGCGCTGGGCATGGGGTTCGACAAGCCGGACCTGGGGTACGTGATCCACGTCGGGGCGCCGTCCTCCCCCATCGCCTACTACCAGCAGGTCGGCCGCGCCGGTCGCGCCGCGGAGGCGGTCGGCGGGCGCGCGGCGGCCGTGCTGCTGCCGGGCCGCGAGGACCGCGCCATCTGGGAGTGGTTCGCCTCGACGGCGTTCCCGCCCGAGGACGACGTGCGGGCCGCCCTGCGGGCGCTGCGCGAGGGCGGCACGCTGTCGACGGCGGCCCTGGAGACGCACGTGTCGCTGCGCCGGTCCCGGCTGGAGCAGATGCTCAAGGTCCTCGACGTGGACGGCGCGGTGCGCCGGGTGCGCGGAGGCTGGGAGGGCACCGGCGAGCCGTGGTCCTACGACGCCGAGCGGTACGACCGCGTCACCGCGACCCGCAAGGCCGAGCAGCAGCTCATGGTCGACTACGTCACCACCGACGGCTGCCGGATGGCGCACCTGCGGCGGGCGCTCGACGACCCGGAGCTCGCCGGGCCCGCGGGCGAGGCCTGGCGGTGCGGGCGGTGCGACCGGTGCACCGGGACCGCCGTGGGCGTCGCCCCGGACGCCGAGCACGTCGCGGGCGCGCAGGCGCTGCTCACCGCGGCCGGCGTCGCGGTCGACCCACGGCGGCAGTGGCCCACCGGCATGGCCACGCTGGGCCTCGACCTGCGGGGCCGCATCCCCGCGGAGGAGAACGCCGAGCCCGGGCGCGCCGTCGCGCGCCTCGACTCCGTCGGCTGGGGCGGGCTGCTGCGGGACCTGTTCGGCGGGGAGCCGGACCCGGCCGCAGGGCTGCCGCCCGCGCTGCGGGACCCGGTGCTCGCGACCCTGGACGCGTGGCGGCCGGAGCACCGGCCCGAGGGCGTCGTCGTGGTCCGGTCCGCCACCCGGCCAGCGCTCGTGGAGCACCTCGCCGCCGGCGTCGCCCGGCACCTCGGCGTCCCGCTGGTGGGCGCCGTCGCGCCCCGCCCGGACAGCCCGCCCACGCGGCACGACGTGAACTCGGCGCACCGGCTGGCGGGGGTCGCCCGCCGGCTGGAGCTCGACCTCGCGCCCGCCGCCGCGGCCGGGCTGCCCGGTCGCACGGTGCTGCTGGTCGACGACCGGACCGACTCGGGCTGGACGCTCACCGTCGCGGCGCGGCTGCTCCGGCAGGCGGGGGCGGCGGCGGTGCTGCCGTTCGTGCTGGGCGTGGGCTGACCAGCGCCGTCGCGCAGTGCCCCTGTGCGGCACGGGACTGCGGCGCACGGCACTGCACGGCGCGGGTGTCCAGCACCGGGCAGAGATGCCGGCCCGCGGGTGCGACCCGACCCTCGGCGGCGGATCAGCGCGGCAGCGCGAGGTCCAGCACGCGGTGCAGCCGGCACTCCTGCGGGGAGGTCAGCGGCGGCAGCACCAGCGCGGTCAGCCCCTGCTCGGCGGCCGCGCCGTCCCACGCCCCACGGTCGCCGACCATGAGGGCGTCGGCGGCGGGTACGCCCAGCGCGTCGAGCGCCGCCCGGAACACCCTCGGGTCCGGCTTGGCCGCGCCGACCTCGAACGACAGCACCCAGGCGCTCACCAGATCGGCGAGCGACCCGCCGCCGGGTGCCCGCTGAGCGGCGAACGCAGGGCGGAGGTCGACGTGGATGTCGCTCACCACCGCGAGCGCCACCCCCGCCGCCGAGAGCGCGGACAGCACCGGCGCCACGTCGTAGGCGAACGGCGCCGCGGCCACGTCGGACTCGACCGCGTACAGCGCAGCGGCAAGGTCGTCGTCGAGCCGCGCCGTCCGGAACCAGTGGTCGTGGGCGGCTCGGTGCCGCTCCACATCCGTGTCGACGTCCGGCGCGTCCACCAGCGAGCGGTCGCCGGCACGCAGCAGCGTGAGCACCGCCTCGACGTCGTCGGGCTCCGTCGGCCGTCCGACCCGCGCCAGCCCACCGCGGACCAGGTCGCGGTAGGTCGGCGCGGGCACCAGCGTCCCCCGGAAGTCCAGCAGGACCGCCCGGAACCCCACGACGTGTCGCGTCAGAACCGCGCGCGGACGGCCTCGCCGTGCGCGGGCAGCCCCTCGGCGTCGGCGAGCGCCACGATCCGGCCCGCGACCTCCCGCAGCGCGTCCGCGTCGTACTCCACCACCTGCACCGCGCGCACGAACGAGTGCACGCCCAGCCCGGAGGAGAAGTGCGCGCAGCCGCCGGTCGGCAGCACGTGGTTCGACCCGGCCATGTAGTCGCCGAGCGACACCGGAGAGTACGCGCCCACGAAGATCGCGCCCGCGCTGGTGACGCGCTCGGCGACCGCGGCGGCGTCGGCGGTCTGGATCTCGAGGTGCTCCGCGCCGTACGCGTTCACGACGTCGAGGCCGGCGTCGAGGTCGTCGACCAGCACGATCGCGGACTGCCGCCCGGACAGCGCCTGCGCGACCCGCTCGGCGTGCCGGGTGGACTGCACGCGGTGCACGAGCTTGGACTCGACGGCGCCGGCGAGCTCGATGGACGTCGTGACCAGCACCGACGCCGCCAGGGGGTCGTGCTCGGCCTGGGACACGAGGTCGGCCGCGACGTGGTCGGCGTCGGCGGTGCCGTCGGCGAGCACCGCGATCTCGGTCGGGCCGGCCTCCGCGTCGATCCCGACCGCGCCGCGGACCAGGCGCTTGGCCGCCGCGACGTAGACGTTGCCCGGGCCGGTGATGACGTCGACCGGCTCGCACAGCGTCTCGCCGTCGGAGGGCTCCGAGCCGGCCGCACCGTACGCGAGCATGCCGATCGCCTGGGCACCGCCGACCGCGTAGACCTCGTCGACGCCGAGCAGGGCGCAGGTCGCCAGCACCACCGGGTCGGGCAGGCCGCCGTTGTCCTGCTGCGGCGGGGAGGTGACGGCGAGCGAGCCCACGCCCGCCTCCTGCGCGGCGACGACGTTCATGATGACCGACGACGGGTAGACCGCCAGGCCACCGGGCACGTACAGGCCGACCCGGCGGACCGGGATCCACCGCTGCCGCACCTGCGCGCCCGGCGCCACCTGCACGGTGTGGTCGGCGGGCCGCTGCGCGGCGTGCACCTGACGCACCCGGCGGATGGTCTCCTCCAGCGCCGCCCGGACGTCGGGGTCCAGCACGGAGACCGAGGCCGCGATCGCGTCCGCCGGCACCCGCAGGTGCTCGGGCCGGACGCCGTCGAACCGCTCGGCGAGCTCGCGCAGGGCGGCGGCGCCGCGCGCGCGGACGTCCGCGAGGATCGGCTCGACGGCCGCGGCGGCGGACTCGACGTCCAGCTCGGGCCGCGGGAGCGTCTCGAGCAGCTCGCGACGGGACAGGGTGCGACCACGCAGGTCGATGCGGGAGATCACGCCCCGAGTCTATTCGCGCGGGCCGACGCGGGCCGCCCGCGTCCGCCCCTGGCAGGATGACCCGGTGACCATCGTGCCGATCTCCGACGACTCCATCCGCCTCGGGCAGTTCCTCAAGCTGGCCGGCCTGGCCGACTCGGGCGCCGACGCGCGCACGCTGCTCGACGAGGGCGAGGTCAAGGTCAACGGCGAGCCCGAGTCCCGCCGCGGCCGCCAGCTGCACAGGGGCGACGTGGTCGAGGTCGACGACCCCCGAGGGTCGAACTCCGCCGAGGTCGGCTGACCCGCGCCGCGCACCTCGCGCGCCCCGCGGCCGCGCACCTGGCACCGTCCCGTCGCCGAGACGGCAACTCTCGGCTCTGGCGACCCGTGCCCGCACAGTCGAGAGTTGCCATCTCGGCGAGAGGCGGGTCGGGTCAGCGTGGGGCGAGGGCGCGGTAGCGCGGGAGCAGGGCGGTGAAGCGCGCGTCCCAGTCGCGGGGCTCGGCACCGACGACGGCGTCCGCCAGCCGGTCCAGGGACGTGTGCCAGCCCGCGCCGTAGCCGATCGCCTGCGCGTCCTCGAGCCGGGTGTGCACCAGCAGCAGCACCGCGCCCTCCCCCGGCGCGCCCGCCTCCACGCGGATCTCGACCTCGCTCGGCTCCTCGCCGGGGAACCGCCACTCGACGGCGAACGACCGGGGCGGGTCGCACGACCGCACCACGCCCGTCGCGTTCTGGTCGGAGCCGGGCTCGTCGGCGCCCATCCGGAGCTCGTACGACCCGCCCGGCGTCAGGTCGCCGAGCACCGGCCCGAGCCAGCGCGCCAGCCGCTCCGGCGTCGTCACCGCGTCCCAGAGGTCCGCGGCGTCCGTGGGGTACGACCGGCGGAACGTCACCGACGCCTCGCCGCCCAGCCGCAACGCCCCGAGCGGGCTCGTCCCGGCGGCTCCCGGGCCCGCCCCGCCGCGCTCCCGGCGCCCGCGCGCGACCTCCGTGCCCAGCGCGTCGAGCCGCTGGTCCCAGAACCGCCGGACGCCGCCGACCCAGGCCTGCACGTCGTCGAGCGCCTCGGGCCGGACGGCGTACAGCCGCCGGGCTCCGTCGGGCTCGGCGGTGAGCAGCCCCGCCTCGCGCAGCACGCGCAGGTGCCGGGACGCGGCGGGCTGGCTGATGCCGAACTCGGCGCCGACCGCCGCGGCGAGCTCACCCGCGGGGCGCGACCCGTCGGCGAGCAGCTCCACGAGCCGCCGCCGCACCGGGTCCCCCAACGCGTCCATCACCTGCACACCACGTACGTTTCCACCCTGCGTTATATAACGCAAGGGTTAACAACGCCGAGTCTCCACGTCGCGTCTGCGTCGCGACGCCGCGCCACAGACGCGACGTGGAGACTCGGCGAACAGGCGAGCGCGAGCGAGCGCGGCCCGGGCCGCGCCGCGCGCGCGTCAGACCGGGACCGGGGTCGCCGTCTGGAGGCAGCCCGGGCCGAGGAGCGCCTTGAGGTCGCCGTACAGGGCGGGCGACCGCTCGACCCGCCAGCCGTCGCTCGGCACCACCAGCGACCGCCGGCCGTTGGCGCGCGCCACGCGCAGGTGCAGCTCCGTCATGCCGGGGTGGGTCTTCATCACCTCGAGCAGCCGGTCCACCACGGGCGGCGTCAGCCGCGCCTCGGACAGCGTCACCACGACGGGCGCGTCGGCCACGGCCGACAGGTCGGGCAGCGACACCTCCATCGCCTGCAGCTGCATCGCGTCGTCCCGGCGGCGCACCCGCCCGCGGACCACGATGACGGCGTCCTCGGCGAGCACGGTCGAGTAGGCCAGGTAGGTCTCGCCGAAGAACATGATCTCGACGGAGCCCTCCATGTCCTCCAGCGTCACGGCGGCCCACGGGTTGCCCTGCTTGGACATCTTGCGCTGCAGCGAGGTGATCAGGCCGGCCACGACGACGGTCGAGCCGTCGGGGCGCGCCTCGTCCGCGTTGAGCGTCGCGATCGAGACGTCGGCGGCGGCCGACAGCACGTGCTCCAGGCCCGACAGCGGGTGGTCGGAGACGTACAGGCCGAGCATCTCCCGCTCGAACTGCAGGCGCTGCTTCTTGTCCCAGTCCGGGACGTCCGGCACCTGGACCGAGAACCCGGGGCCGTCGTCGGTGCCGAGGTCGGCGAACAGGTCGAACTGGCCCTCCGCCTCCTTGCGCTTGACGCCGATGACCGACTCGACGGCCTGCTCGTGCACGAGCAGCAGGGCGCGGCGCGCGTGGCCGAGCGAGTCGAACGCGCCGGCCTTGATCAGCGACTCGATGGTCCGCTTGTTGCAGACGACGGCCGGCACCTTGTCGAGGAAGTCCGTGAACGACGTGAAGTCGCCCTTCTCCTCCCGGGTGCGGACGATCGCCTCGACCACGTTGGCGCCGACGTTGCGGACGGCGGTGAGGCCGAACCGGATGTCGTCGCCGACGGCGGTGAACAGCGCCGACGAGGAGTTGACGTCCGGCGGCAGGACGGTGATGCCCATGCGGCGGCACTCGCCGAGGTACAGCGCGGACTTGTCCTTGTCGTCGCCGACCGAGGTCAGCAGGCCCGCCATGTACTCGGTCGGGTAGTTCGCCTTGAGGAACGCGGTCCAGTAGGAGACGACGCCGTACCCGGCGGAGTGCGCCTTGTTGAAGGCGTAGCCGGCGAACGGGACGAGCGTGTCCCACACGGCCTGGATCGCGGGCTTGGAGTAGCCGCGCTCCTTCATGCCGGCCTCGAAGGGGACGAACTCCTTGTCGAGGATCTCCTTCTTCTTCTTGCCCATCGCGCGGCGCAGCAGGTCGGCCTGGCCGAGCGAGTAGCCGGCGAGCACCTGGGCGGCCTTCTGCACCTGCTCCTGGTACACGATGAGGCCGTAGGTGCCGTCGAGGACCTCCGCCAGGGGCTCCTCGAGCTCCGGGTGGATGGGCGTGATCGGCTGCAGGCCGTTCTTGCGCAGCGCGTAGTTCGTGTGCGAGTTCATGCCCATCGGGCCGGGCCGGTACAGGGCGATGACCGCGGAGATGTCCTCGAAGTTGTCGGGGCGCATCTGGCGCAGCAGGGACCGCATGGGGCCGCCGTCGAGCTGGAACACGCCGAGGGTGTCGCCCCGGGCGAGCAGCTCGTACGTCGGCTTGTCGTCGAGCTCGATGTCCTCGAGCTCGATCGGCGGTTTGCCGTTCATCGTGATGTTGCGCAGGGCGTCGTCGAGGATGGTCAGGTTCCGCAGCCCGAGGAAGTCCATCTTGATCAGGCCGAGGCCCTCGGACGTCGGGTAGTCGAACTGCGTGATGACCGCGCCGTCCTGCGGCCGCTTCATGATCGGGATGATGTCGATCAGCGGCTCGCTGGACATGATGACGCCGGCGGCGTGCACGCCCCACTGCCGCTTGAGGTTCTCCAGGCCGCGGGCGGTCTCGAGGACGCGCTGCGCCTCGGGGTCCGCGGCGACGACCTGGCGGAACTCCTCGGCCTCGGCGTAGCGGGGGTGCTCCGGGTCGTACATGCCGGACAGCGGGATGTCCTTGCCCATGACGGGCGGCGGCATCGCCTTGGTGAGCTTCTCCCCCATCGCGAACGGGAAGCCCAGCACGCGCGAGGAGTCCTTGAGGGCCTGCTTGGCCTTGATCGTGCCGTAGGTGACGATCTGCGCCACGCGGTCGTCGCCGTACTTGTCGGTGACGTACCGGATGACCTCGCCGCGCCGGCGCTCGTCGAAGTCGACGTCGACGTCGGGCCAGGACACCCGCTCGGGGTTGAGGAACCGCTCGAAGATGAGCCCGTGCCGCAGCGGGTCGAGCTCGGTGATGCCCATGGCGTACGAGGCCATCGACCCCGCGGCGGAGCCACGGCCGGGGCCGACGCGGATGCCCTGCTCGCGCGCCCACTTGATGAAGTCGGCGACCACGAGGAAGTAGCCGGAGAAGCCGAGCTGCACGATGACGCCGGTCTCGTACTCCGCCTGCTTGCGCACGTCGTCCGGGACGGACCCGTGGTACCGCCGCTGCAGGCCGCGCTCGACCTCCTTGATGAACCAGGAGTTCTCGTCCTCGCCGTCCGGGACGGGGAACCGCGGCATGTAGTTGGCGCCGGTCGGGAACTCGACCTCGCACCGCTCGGCGATGAGCACGGTGTTGTCGACCGCCTCGGGCAGCTCCGCCCAGGTGCGGCGCATCTCCGCCGCGGACTTCACGTAGTACCCGTCGCCGCCGAAGGCGAACCGGGAGCCGCCCTGGTCGTAGGTCGGCTCGTCGAGGGTGGAACCGGACTGCACGGCGAGCAGCACCTCGTGCGCGTGCGCGTCGTCCTTGGTCGTGTAGTGCAGGTCGTTGGTGGCGACGAGCGGCGCGCCGATCTGCTCGGCCAGGCGGATGAGGTCCTTGATGGTCCGGCGCTCGATCTCGAGCCCGTGGTCCATCACCTCGACGAAGAAGTTCTCCTTGCCGAAGATGTCCTGCAGCTCGCCCGCCGCGCGCACCGCCTCGTCCCAGTGGCCGAGCCGGAGCCGGGTCTGCACCTCGCTGGAGGGGCAGCCCGACGTGGCGATCAGCCCCTCGGAGTACGTCTGCAGCAGCTCGCGGTCCATGCGCGGCCACTTGCCCATCTGGCCGTCCAGGGACGCCAGCGACCCCATCCGGAACAGGTTGTGCATGCCCTCGGTGGTGCGCGACAGCAGCGTCATGTGCGTGTACGCACCGCGCGCGGAGACGTCGTCGGACGCCTGGTGCGCCTCGCCCCAGCGCACGCGCGTCTGGTCGAACCGGGACGTGCCCGGGGTGACGTACGCCTCGACGCCGATGATCGGCTTGATGCCGAGCTTGCGGGCCTGGGAGTAGAAGTCGAACGCGCCGAACAGGTACCCGTGGTCGGTGATCGCCATCGCCGTCTGGCCGAGGCGCTGGGCCTCCGCGAGCATCTCCCCGACCCGCGCCGCGCCGTCCAGCATCGAGTACTCGGAGTGGACGTGCAGGTGGACGAAGTCGGACCCGTTGCTGCCACCTGATGCCATGCGAGCCATCCTAGGTCGAGGCCCCGACACGCCGGCACCGCCCCGCCGCGGCCCGGCGGACGTCACACCGCGGGGTTCAGCGGTACCCGTCCCGCAGCGTCTCCAGCGCGTGCGACAGGTCCGCCGGGTACTCGCTCGTGACCTCCAGGTGCCGCCCGTCGGCGGGGTGGGCGAAGCCCAGCCGGACCGCGTGCAGCCACTGCCGGGTCAGCCCGACGCGCTGCGCGAGGGCCGGGTCCGCGCCGTAGGTGAGGTCCCCGACCAGCGGGTGCCGCAGCGCCTGGAAGTGCACCCGGATCTGGTGGGTGCGGCCGGTCTCGAGGTGCACCTCGCACAGCGACGCGGCGGGCAGCATCTCGAGCACCTCGTAGTGCGTCACCGACGGCTTGCCCTCGGCCGTCACCGCGAACTTCCAGTCCTGGCTGGGGTGCCGCCCGATCGGGGCGTCGATCGTCCCCGTGGTGGGCTCCGGGTGGCCCTGGGCGAGCGCGTGGTAGACCTTGTCGACCGTGCGCTCCTTGAAGGCGCGCTTGAGCACCGTGTACGCGTGCTCGCTCTTGGCGACGACCATGAGGCCCGAGGTGCCGACGTCCAGCCGGTGCACGACGCCCTGGCGCTCGGCGGCGCCCGACGTCGAGATCCGGTAGCCACGGGCCGCCAGCACGCCGACGACGGTCGGGCCGGTCCAGCCCGGCGACGGGTGGGCCGCGACGCCGACGGGCTTGTCGACCACGACGACGTCGTCGTCCTCGTAGGCCACGCGCAGCCCGGGCACGTCGTCCTCGGTCGGCACCGTGGACACCTCGGCGACCGCCGGCAGCTCGACCTCGAGCCACGCGTCCCCGGGCAGCCGGGCCGACTTGCCCACCGCGACGCCGTCGACGCGCACGTGGCCGGCCTCGGCGAGCTCCGCCGCGCGGGTGCGGGAGAGCCCGAGCATGCGGGACAGCGCCGCGTCGACGCGCTCGCCGGCCAGGGCGTCCGGGACGGGCAGGGTGCGGACGTCAGCCATCGGCGCGCCCGCTCCCGGCCGCGTCGCCGGCCGCGTCACCGGCCCCGTCGGTCGCGGCGTCCTCCGCCGCCGGCTCCTCGCGGCGCTCGCGCGTCCCGTCGAGCCGCACGCCCATGAGGGACAGCAGCATGAGCAGGCCCGCGGCGGCCACGATCGCGATGTCCGCGACGTTCCCGACGAACAGGTCGCCGTACGCGATGAAGTCCACGACGTGCCCCACGAAGACGCCCGGCTCGCGGATCAGGCGGTCGACCAGGTTGCCGAGCGCGCCGCCGAGCAGCAGGCCCAGCGCGATCGTCCAGCCCGTCGACCCGAGCCGCCGGGACACCCGGACGATCACCACGACGACGGTGATGGCCACGACCGTCAGCAGCCAGGTCGTGCCGGTGGCCAGCCCGAGCGCGGCGCCCGGGTTGAACAGCAGCTGCAGGCCGAGCAGGTCGCCGAGCACGGGGTGCCGGACGCCCTCGTCCAGGCCGGCGAGCGCCCAGGCCTTGGTCGCCTGGTCGAGCACCAGCGTCACCGCGGCGAGGGCGACCAGCGTGGCGACGAGGCGCCGACGGCGCGCCGGCGCGACGACCACGGGGGTCGAGGCGGGCGCCTGGGGCGCACCGGCCCCGGGCGCGGCGGGGTGGGACGCGGGCGGCACGGGGGCGGCGGACGCGGCGTCGCGGCGCGCGTCGTCGGCCGCGGGGCCGGAGGTGGCGGACATCGCGCAGGAGTCTACGGGCGCACGGGGCCCCGGACGCACGACGGCCCCCCGGCGTCGCGCCGGGGGGCCGTCGTCACGCGGTCGATCGCGAGGCGTCAGCGGCGCTCCTCGCGCTGCTTGCACGACACGCACAGGGTCGCCCGCGGGAACGCCTGCACGCGCGCCTTGCCGATCGCCTCGCCGCAGGAGTCGCAGCGGCCGAACGTGCCGGCGTCGATGCGGGCCAGGGCGCGCGTGGTCTGCTCGAGCATGTCCCGGGTGTTGTTCACCAGCGTGAGCTCGTGCTCGCGCTCGAGCGCGCTGGAGCCGGAGTCCGCCTGGTCGTCGCCCGCGCCGTCACCCGAGTTGCGGAGCAGGTTCGACAGCTCCTCGTCGGCGGCGGCGAGCTCGGAGGTCAGGCGGTCGATCTCGCTGATCAGCTCGGTGGCGACCTCCTGCACCTCCTGCTCGGTCCAGGGCTCCTCACCGGCGCGGACCGGGAACCGGGTGGCCGCGTCCGTCAGGTCGGGCAGCGGTCGGGCAGCGGGCGCGTCGAGCGAGTCGTTGATGGCCACGTCGGGTCCTCTTTCCTCAGATGAGTCCGCAGAGACTAATCGCCCGTGACCTGGACGCACAACACACCACGCCCGAGAGCCGGGCGTGGTGTGTCGTGGGTGACGAGCGTGCGATCCGTCAGACGGACGGGGTGGCACCCTGGGCGCCGCGCTGCGGGAGCGCGCTCGCCCGGTTGTCGAGGTCGCCGAGCAGGTTCTCGAGGTAGCTCTTGAGGCGGGTGCGGTAGTCGCGCTCGAAGACGCGCAGCTCGTCGATCTTCCGCTCGAGGATCGACCGCTCCTGCTCCAGCTCCGAGAGCGTGCGGGCCGAGGTCTCCTCCGCCTCGCGGACGATGCGCTGGGCCTGGCCCTTCGCCTCGTTGACGATGCGGTCGCCCTCCTCCTGGCCGCTGCGCACGTAGTCGTCGTGCAGCTTCTGGGCGAGGGCGAGCATGCCGGTGGCCGACTCGGGCTCGCTCTGCCGCTGCGGCGCGACCGGCGCGGTGGCGACCGGGGCCGGCGCCGGGGCGGCGGCCGGGACCGGGGCGGGCGCGGGCTTCTCGGCCTCCGGCTTCGGCGCCTGGGCGGCCTGCGCCCCCTGGCGGCTCAGCTCGGCGATCCGGCGCTCGGCCGCGGCGAGCTTGGACTTGAGGTCCTCGTTCTCGCTCTGGGTCTCCCGGAGGGTGTTCACGACCTCGTCGAGGAAGTCGTCGACCTCGTCCTGGTCGTACCCCTCGCGGAACTTCGTCGCCTGGAACTTCTTGTTCAGGACGTCGTCTGCTGTCAGCAGTGCCATCGTCGTCACCTCTTCGGTCGTACTGGGTCGAGCCGGTGGCAGTCCGCCGACCACCTCGGGCCACCGTAGCGGACATTCCGGTTTGTGCACGCGACCCGGTCGGCGGGGCGCGGGCGGGTGCCGGCCGCCGGGCCGGCGAGCTGCGCGCGGGTGCGCGTCATGCGGCGAGCGCCCCCAGCAGCGAGAGCAGGAACGAGCAGCCGAGCATGAGCACGAGGAACGCCAGGTCGAGGCGCACCGAGCCCAGGGTCAGCGGCGGGATGAGCCGCCGCAGGGCGCGCAGCGGCGGGTCGGTCACGGAGTACGTGATCTCCGCGACGACGAGCGCCGCGCCGCGCGGGCGCCACTCCCGCGCGAAGTACTGCACCCAGTCGAGGACGAGGCGCACGAGCAGGACCAGGATGAAGGCCAGGACGACGATCTGCAGCAGGCCGAGGACGAGGGTCACGCGTCCCAGTCTCCCCGATCCCCGTCAGCTCTGGTTGAAGAAGCCGGCGCGGGAGCCCTCGGGGGCGCGCCCGTCGCCGGTGATCTCCACCGACTGCGGCGACAGCAGGAAGACCTTGTTGGTCACCCGCTCGATCGCGCCGTGCAGGCCGAAGATCAGGCCGGCCGCGAAGTCCACCAGGCGCTTGGCGTCGGCGTCGTCCATGTCGGACAGGTTCATGATCACCGGGGTGTTCTCGCGGAACGCCTCGCCGATCTTGCGCGCGTCGTTGTACGAGCGCGGGTGGATCGTGGTGATCCGCCGCACCTCGCCGTCGTGCCGCGGCGCGGGGGCGGCGGCGGCGACGGGTCGCTCCGGCGCCGGCTCGCGGCGCAGCGGCGTGACCTCGGCCTCGTAGTCCTGTCCCACCGTCGCCTCCGGCTCGTCGTACTCGTCGACGTACTGGTCGTGCTCGCCCCGGTCGTCGGCAAGCCCGAGGTACAGCATGGTCTTGCGCAGCGCTCCGGCCATCGCGATCACTCCATCCCCGAATTGCTCACATCTCCTGCGCCGTCACGCTAGCAATGCGCCTGGATGCGGCCGGGTTCCGACACGCGGCGTGTCGCCGTGTCGTGGACAGGATTTCCGGACATATCAGTCGCCCGGCATTTCCGCGAGCGCGACGACCCCCGCGAACCGCCCCGTGGTCGTCCCGGCGTGCTGAGCGCGCCGGTGCGAGTAGAACCGGTCGTCCGCGTCGGTGCACCACCCGGTGAGCCGCACGTCGCCCACCCCCGCGGCGCGCAGGACCGTCGCGACGCCGCCCGGCAGGTCGAGCCCGGGCGTGCCGGCGTCCGTCGTGCAGGCGGTGCCCGGCACCGCGGCGTCGACCTCGTCGCGCATCGCGGCCGGCACCTCGTACCGGGCGCCGCTGATCGCGGGGCCGACGACGGCGCGCACGCGGGCCGGGTCGGCGCCGCGGGCGACCATCGTCGCGAGCGCGGCCTGTACGACCCCGGCGACCAGCCCGCGCCGCCCGGCGTGCACCGCTCCGACGACGCGGGCGACCGGGTCGGCCAGGAGCACGGGCACGCAGTCGGCGACCAGCACGCCGACCGCGGTGCCGGGGACGGCGGACACCAGTGCGTCGGCCTCCCCCACGGTGTCGGCCGCGGCGTCGCCGGGACCCCGCACCAGGTGCACGTCCGCGCCGTGCACCTGGGTGGCCCACGCCACGGGCGCACCGGCCCAGGCCGCGACGCGCGCACGGTTCTCCCGCACGTGCGCCGGGTCGTCGCCGACCAGCAGCCCCAGGTCCAGCTCCGCCCACGGCGGCTCGCTCACGCCGCCCGCGCGGGTGGTGAACCCCGCGCGGACGCCCGGGCCGAGGTCGACCCCGAGGACCGGCAGCGCCATGGGGCTACTTGAGGAAGTCGGGCACGTCCAGGTCGTCCTCCTTGCGGCGGGCGACCTCCTCCTCGAAGATCCGCGGGACCTCGAGCTGGCTGGTGCCCGCGGCCTGGTCCGGGGTGAGGAACGCCGGGACCTCGGCGGCCTGGCGGCGCTCCTCGTCCGGGCCCACGGGACGCGGCGGGACGGCGGCGTGCGCCGCGGTCGTCGTCGGCACGGCGGCGGCCGGCGGGATCGAGGCGGGGACCTGCGGCGCGGCCTGGCCGCCGCCCGCGCTCACCTGGCCGAGCCCGCGGGCGTCGCGGCGGACCACCGGGGCACCGCCGTCGAAGCCGGCGGCGATGACGGTCACGCGCACCTCGTCGCCGAGGGCGTCGTCGATGACCGCGCCGAAGATGATGTTGGCCTCGGGGTGCGCGGCCTCCTGCACCAGTCGGGCGGCCTCGTTGATCTCGAACAGGCCGAGGTCGGAGCCGCCCTGGATGGACAGCAGCACGCCGTGCGCGCCGTCGATGCTGGCCTCGAGCAGCGGCGAGGAGATCGCCAGCTCGGCCGCCTGCACCGCGCGGTCCTCCCCGCGGGCCGAGCCGATGCCCATGAGGGCCGACCCCGCCCCCTGCATCACGGACTTCACGTCCGCGAAGTCCAGGTTGATCAGGCCCGGGGTCGTGATGAGGTCGGTGATGCCCTGGACACCGGAGAGCAGCACCTGGTCCGCGGAGCGGAACGCGTCGAGCACCGACACCGAGCGGTCGGAGATCGACAGCAGGCGGTCGTTCGGGATCACGATGAGGGTGTCGACCTCGGCGCGCAGCGCCTCGATGCCGGAGTCCGCCTGCACCGTGCGGCGGCGGCCCTCGAAGGTGAACGGGCGCGTCACCACGCCGATGGTCAGCGCGCCGAGCGAGCGGGCGATGCGGGCCACGACGGGCGCGCCGCCGGTGCCGGTGCCGCCGCCCTCGCCCGCGGTCACGAAGACCATGTCGGCGCCGCGCAGGACGTCCTCGATCTCCTCCGCGTGGTCCTCGGCGGCCTTCTTGCCGACCTCGGGGTCGGCGCCGGCGCCGAGGCCGCGGGTCAGCTCGCGGCCGACGTCGAGCTTCACGTCGGCGTCCGACATGAGCAGGGCCTGCGCATCGGTGTTGATGGCGATGAACTCGACACCCTTGAGGCCGACCTCGATCATGCGGTTCACGGCGTTCACGCCGCCACCACCGATGCCGACGACCTTGATGACCGCCAGGTAGTTCTGCGGAGCTGCCACGGTGGGTGCCTCTCGTCTCGCGATGTCGACGAACCTTCACCCTCAAGTTGAGGGTTATAGTTATGTCAGTTCTGTCTAGGTGTGACGGTATGTGGCGTGCGGGGGTCGTTCAACGACCGGTGCGCGCGTGTCGGGGCGGGATCACCCGACGACCGGCATCGTCGGCGCGGTCACGTCGTACCGCGCGGAGCCCGCCGTCTCGGGCGCCGCGCGCAGGGCCTGCAGGACCGCCACCTTCAGCGCCGAGTCCTGCGCGCTCCCCCACTCCACGGTCGCCCCGTCCCGCAGGGTGAACCGCACGGTGTCCTGGGTGCCGGCGGACACCTGCCCGATGGCCGCGAGCAGGTCCTCGGGGAGCGCCTCGAGCACGCCGAGCGCCGCGGACAGGATCCGCGCGTCCCCCACCGGCACCTCGACGACCGGCAGGCCCTCCGGCGGGACGTCGGACCGGCCGACCTTCACGCCGTCCTGGTCCACCAGGGCGTAGCCCGCCCCGGACGCGTCGTCGCCCTCGGCGTGCTGGGCGACGTCGGCGGCCTCGGGCACCGCGGCGACCGGCTCGCGGGACACGAGCTGCACGGCGAGGCCGTGCGGCCAGTCCCGGGTGACCGTCGCGTCCCGGACGCCGGGGACGTCGAGCAGCCGCTGGCGCAGCGCGGCGGTGTCCAGCCGGGTCAGCGGGGTACCTCCCTCGTCGTCGACGACGGCCCGCACCTGGTCGACGGCCACCACGGTCCCGGCCCCCGCGACCCGCACCTGCTCGGTGTCGAGCGCGAACGCCGGCGACAGCAGCATCAGCCACGCGAGCGCCGCGACCACGACCACGGAGCCGGCGGCGATGAGGATCTGCCGCCAGGCCAGACGGCGGCGGGCGCGGGCGCGCTCGGCGAACCGCGCGGCCGAGCCCTGGCTGACCACCGGCGGACGGACGGGGAACGCGCCGGTGCGCGGCGCGAGCGCGGTGGAGCCGGAGGTGCGGCGGCCGACCGCGGCGGGCGCCGACACGGGGGTCTCCGCCGTGCGCGCGGGACCGCCGGTCCCGGCCGGCCGGGGTGCCGCGGGCCGCGGGGCCGCGGGACGGCCGTCCGCGCGCGGGGTCGCGGCGCGGCCGGCCGAGGGCACCGCCGCGGTGGGGGCCGTGGCGCCGTCGACGTCCGCGGTCGCCCCGGCCGCCGGCCGGCGCGCGGGAGCGGGCCGGGGCGCCGCGGGACGTGGCGGCTGCGGCGGGCGGGGGCGCTGCGGGGGCGTCACGCCTGCTCCGCCTCCGGGGCGTCGTCGTGCACGGCCGCGGCGCCGGCCTCCGCGGCACCGGCCTCCGCGGCACCGGCCTCCGCGCCACCGGGCGCGGGCGCACCGGCGGCCGCCAGCGCCGCCAGCACCTCGGCCCCGAGCTCGGTCACGTCCCCGGCCCCCACGGTCAGCACCAGGTCGCCGGGCGCGGCGGCGGCCGCGACCGCCCGCGCCGCCGCGTGCCGGTCCGCCACGAACCGCGCGCGGCCCGGCGTGGGCACGCGCTGCACGATCGTGTCGCCGGACACCTCGGGGTCCGGGTCCTCGCGCGCGGCGTACACGTCGGTCACCACGACGGTGTCCGCCAGGTCGAGCGCCGCGCCGAACTCCGCGGCGAACGTGCGGGTCCGCGAGTACAGGTGGGGCTGGAACAGCACGTGCACCGCGCCGTCCCCGGCGACGCCGCGCGCGGTCCGCAGCAGCGCGGCGACCTCGGTGGGGTGGTGGGCGTAGTCGTCGACCACGCGCACGCCGGCGGCCGTGCCGCGGTCCTCGAACCGGCGGCCGGTCCCGCGGAACTCCCCGAGCCCGCCGGCGACCGCGGCCGGGTCGGCGCCCACGGCCCAGGCCGCGAGGTACGCGGCCGCCGCGTTCGCGGCGTTGTGCTCCCCGGGCACGGCCAGGGCGAGGTCGGCGCCCGGCACCTCGGCCGACCGGGAGGTCAGGGTCGTGCGCCAGGTTCCCCCCGCGGCGACGACGGGGCCGACGACGAGGTCGGGGCCCAGCTCGCCGATCGAGGCGTCCGTGCCGTAGGTCAGTACGCGCACGCCGCGCCGGGTCAGCCGCTCGCCGACCTCGGACACGAGGCGCGCGGCGCCCGGGTCGTCCAGACACGCGACCAGCGCGCCGCCGTCCAGCACCCGGTCCGCGAACGCGGCGAACGCCGCCTCGAACGCCTCGGTGGTGCCGTAGTGGTCCAGGTGGTCGGGCTCGACGTTGGTGACGACCGCCACCGCGGGCGCGTAGGCCAGGAACGAGCCGTCGGACTCGTCGGCCTCGGCGACGAACGCCTCCCCGGCGCCGGTCCGGAACCCGGGGGTGGCCCCCTCGGGCGTGAGCACCGTGCCGCCGATGGCGTACGACGGGTCGAGCACGTCGTCCTCGCGGCCGGCCGCGGCCAGCGCCGTGGCGACCATCGCGGAGGTCGTGGTCTTGCCGTGCGCGCCGGCGACCGCGATGCCGATGCGGCCCGCCATGAGCGCGGCCAGCGCCTCGGAGCGGTGCAGCACCGGCAGCCCGCGCTCGCGCGCCCGGGCGAGCTCGGGGTTGGACTCGCGGATCGCGCTCGACAGGACGACCGAGTCGACGTCCTCGACGTGCGCGGCGTCGTGGCCCACGTGCACGGTGACGCCGGCGGCGCGCAGGCCGTCCAGGGCCGGGCCGTCCTTGGCGTCGGAACCGGACACCGTCAGGCCGCGCGCGGCCAGCAGGCCGGCGACCGCGGACATGCCGGCGCCGCCGACGCCGACGAGGTGCACCCGGCCCAGGTCGGCGAGCGCGCCGGCGGGCGCGGGCCGGTCGCCCGCGTCCGGGCGCGGTGCGTCCGGCTCGACCGCGGGGGTGGCGACCGTCAGGGGCGGCGCGGCGACGCCGGCGGACCCGGTCGCGCCGCCGTCGGGCGCGTCCGTGCCGTCGGGCGCGTCCGTGCCGTCGGGCGCGTCCGTGCCGTCGGCGGCGTCCTCGGCGGGCTCACCACCCGGGACGTCGGCCGCCGCCGCGACCCGCTCCTCCGCGGCCCGCTCGGCCTCGGCCCGCTCGGCGGCGAGCCGGTCCTGCTCGGCCCGCTCCGCGCGCTCGGCCTCCTGCGCCGCCGCCCGCTCGGCCGCCGCCCGCTCCGCCTCGGCACGCTCGGCGGCGAGCCGCTCGCCCTCGGCGATCGCGTCCTCGACGAGGTCCGCGACCCGGCCGGCCGCGTCCGGCACGCCGACGCGGGCGGCCGCCTCGCCCATCTCCCGGCGCCGGTCGGCGGCCTCGGGCGCGAGCAGCGGCAGCAGGTTCGCCGCGATCCACTCCCCCGTCAGCGCCTCGTCCGCCACCAGCACGCCGCCGCCCTCGGCGACGACCGGCTGCGCGTTGAGCCGCTGCTCGCCGTTGCCGACCGGCAGCGGCACGTAGACGGCGGGGATGCCGAGGGCCGCGAGCTCGCTCACGGTCCCCGCCCCGGACCGGCAGAGCACCAGGTCGGCCACGGCCAGCGCCTGCTCCATCTCCGCCAGGTACTCGCGCACGTGGTACCGCTCGGCGCCGGGCACCCCGCGGACGGCGGACCGCACCTCCTCCGCCTTGCCGGTGCCGGTGAGGTGCAGCACCTCGGCGCCGGTGGCGAGGATCGCGCGCGCCTGCGCCGCCACGGCGCGGTTCACGGAGAGCGCGCCGAGCGAGCCGCCGGTGACCAGCAGCGCGACCCGATCGGGGTCGAAGCCGAGCTCGGCGGCGGCCCGGCGCCGGGTGCCGCCCGCGTCCGTGGCGCGCGCGGCCAGCAGGTCGACGATCTCGGGGCGCAGCGGCAGGCCGGTCACCTGCGCGCGCGGCAGCCGGGTCCCCGGGAAGGTGACCGCGACCGCGGCGGCGCGGCGGGCGCCCAGCCGGTTCGCCAGCCCCGCCCGGGCGTTCTGCTCGTGCACGACGACCGGCACGCCGCGGGACCGCGCGGCCAGGTACGCGGGCGTGGACACGTAGCCGCCGAAGCCGACGACCGCGGCCGCGCCGATCTCGTCGATCGCGGCACCCGCGGCGTCCACGGCCTCGCGCAGCAGCCGCGGCAGCCGGACCCAGTCGAGCGTCGGCCGCCGGGGCAGCGGGACCTTCGGCACCACGAACATCTCGAGCCCGCGCTCCGGCACCAGCCGCGCCTCCAGGCCCTCCGCGGTGCCGAGCGCCGCGACCCGCAGCTCGGGGTCGCGGGCGCGCAGCTCCTCCGCCACCGCGAGCAGGGGGTTCACGTGCCCGGCCGTGCCCCCGCCGGCGAGCAGGACCGCGCGCGGACGGGGCTCGGCGCCCTCCGCCGGGCCGGTGGGGGCGTCGGGTGCGGTCACGGGGTCCTCCGGGGTCACGGGCAGGCGGGTCGGGCGCGGCGGGTGGCCGCTCAGGTCGGGGTGGGGCGCGCGCGGCGCCGGGTCACGGCGGCGCGACGGCGGCGGTCAGGCACGGGTCCGGCCGATCACGGCGAGGGACCTGCGGACCACGCTCGGCCGCGCGGCGAGCGCCTCCGCGGCGCCGGGCTCGGTGCGCGCGAACGAGATGACGACGCCGAGCGCGACCAGCGTGGTGATCAGCGCCGAGCCGCCCGCCGACACCAGCGGCAGCGGCACGCCGATGACGGGCAGCAGGCCGACGACCACGCCCATGTTCACCAGCGCCTGGCCGATGATCCACGCCGCGACGCCGCCGGTGACGATCTGGGCGAACGGGTCGCGGTGCCGGGCGATCACCCGGATCATCGCGAACGCCAGCACGCCGAACAGCGCGAGCACGAGCAGGGTGCCGATCAGGCCGAGCTCCTCGCCGATGATCGCGAAGATGAAGTCGTTGTGCGCCTCGGGCAGGTAGGACCACTTCTCGCGGCTCTGGCCGAGGCCGAGGCCGAACCAGCCGCCCGTGGCCAGGGCCTGCAGGCCGTGCTTCGTCTGGTAGCAGCCCGCTGTGGGGTCGCACGTGCCGCTGAAGAAGTTGAGGATCCGGTCGACCCGGTTCCGGCTGCCGATCGCCAGGGCGGCCACCACCACGGCCGCGAGCACGCCCGCGCCGGCGAAGATCCGCATCGGCACCCCGGCGACGAACAGGGCGCCGGCCACCAGGACGATCATGATCATCGCCGTCCCGAGGTCGTGCCCGAGCAGCACCAGGCCGATCGCGCCGCCCGCGATGGGGACCGCCGGGATCGCCGCGTGCTTCCAGTCGTCGAACATCGGCTGCTTGCGGACCAGGATCATCCCGAGCCAGACGACCAGCGCGAGCTTGAGCGCCTCGGACGGCTGCGCGGAGAACCCGGGCAGGTAGATCCACCCCTGGTTGCCGCCCTTGCTCCGGCCCAGCGGGGAGAACACCAGCAGCTGGCCGACCACGCCCAGGCCGAGCAGCGGCCACGCGAGCCGCTTGTAGGTGGCGGGCTTGATCCGCGACGCCACCCACATGAGCGGCAGGCCGATCAGGGCGTACTGCGCCTGCCCGATGAACACCGTGTACGGCGACTTCTCCGAGGCCAGCGAGTCCACCGACGACGACGACAGCACCATGACCAGCCCGAGGACGAGCAGCACCATGGTGGCGCCGACGAGCAGGTAGTAGCTCGTGACGGCGCTGTTCCACTGCCCGAGCCGCGAGGGCCGCGGCGCGGCGGCGCGGGGTGCCGGGGCGTCGGTCGTCTGGGCCATCGGCGCCGGGGTCACCCCCTCGGGTGCAGGGCGCGCACCTCGGCGGCGAACGCCTCGCCGCGCGCGGCGTACGAGGCGAACTGGTCCATCGAGGCGGACGCGGGTGCGAGCAGGACCGTGGTGCCGGCCGCGCCGCGGGTGTCCGCCAGGCGGCGGGCCTCGGTCACGGCGCGGGACATCACGGTCCCAGTGTCACCGGGATCCACGCGGACGACGGGGACCTGCGGCGCGTGTCGGGCGAGCGCGTCCGCGAGCGGCGTGGGGTCCTCGCCGATGAGCACCACGGCGTGCAGCCGGTCCGCGCGGCGGGCGACCAGGTCGTCGAACGTGGCGCCCTTGGCGAGCCCGCCGGCGATCCACACGACGCTGCCCTCGGCGAAGGAGGCGAGCGAGGCGGCGGCGGCGTGCGCGTTGGTGGCCTTGGAGTCGTCGACGTAGCGGACGCCGTCGACCTCGGCGACGGTGGCGATCCGGTGGGCCCCCGGGGCGTAGGCGCGCAGACCCTCCCCCACGGCCTCGGGCGGGACGCCGTGCGCGAGCGCGAGGGCCGCGGCCGCGAGGGCGTTCTGCACGACGTGCGGCGCGAGGCCGTCCGGGCCGGCGAGGTGGGCCAGGTCGTCGAACGTCGCGAGCTCGGCCGCGTGCGTGTGCCGGAGGGTCGCGAAGCCGCGGTCGACGAGCATCCGGTCGACGAGGCCGACCTGCCCGACCCCGGGCGACCCGAGGGTGAACCCGACCGCGACCGCGCCGTCGGCCACCTCGGCCTCGCGGACCAGGTCCTCGGTCGTCCGGTCGGCGGCGTTGTAGACGCAGGCGACCTCGACCCCGGAGTAGATCCGCCCCTTGTCGGCGGCGTACGCGTCCAGGGAGCCGTGCCAGTCCAGGTGGTCCGCGGCGACGTTGAGCACGACCGCCGCCTGCGCGGCCATCGACTCGGTGTGGTGCAGCTGGAACGACGACAGCTCGACCGCGAGCACGTCGAGCGACGGGTCCGTGGCGGCCAGCACCACCGGCGTGCCGACGTTGCCGACCGCGGCGGTGCGCCGGCCGGCCGCGCGCAGCACCGAGGCCAGCATCTCGACCGTCGTGGTCTTGCCGTTGGTCCCCGTCACGGCGAGCCACGGCGCGGGGCCGTCCCCGGAGTCCCGGTCGACGCGCAGGCGCCAGGCCAGCTCGACCTCGCTCCACACCGGCACGCCGGCCGCGCGGGCGGCGGCGAGCAGCGGGTGCGCGGGCGGCCAGCCGGGCGACGCCACGACGACGTCGACGCCGTCGAGGCCGCCGCCGGCGAGGAACGCGGCCACGTCGGAGGCGTCGGCGTCCGGGGCCCGGTCGTCGACTGTGGTCACGCGAGCCCCGAGGCCGGCCAGCACGTCGCGCGCGGCCCGCCCGGACACGCCGAGCCCCGCGACGACGACCCGCGCCCGGCCCAGCCCCTCGGCCCCTGTCAGGTCGGCAGCCACGGTCAGCCCGTCACCCACTCCGCGTAGAAGATCCCGATGCCGAGCGACACGAACAGCCCGGCGATCAGCCAGAACCGGATGACGATCGTGACCTCGCCCCACCCCGACAGCTCGAAGTGGTGGTGCAGCGGCGCCATCTTGAACACCCGCTTGCCCGTCAGCTTGAAGAAGCCGATCTGGATCACGTCGGACAGCACGATGATGACGAACAGGCCGCCGATGATCGCCGCGAGCACCTCGGTGCGGGTGACGATCGACATGCCGGCCAGCGCGCCGCCGAGCGCCAGCGAGCCCGTGTCGCCCATGAAGATCTTGGCGGGGCTGGCGTTCCACCACAGGAAGCCGAAGCACGCGCCGGTCACCGCCGCGGCGACCACCGCCATGTCCAGCGGGTCGCGGGTGGCGTAGCACTTGGCGCTCTCGATCAGCCCGCAGCGCTGGTTGAACTGCCAGACGCAGACGATGACGTAGGCGCCGAAGACGATCAGCGACGAGCCCGTCGCCAGACCGTCGAGCCCGTCGGTGAGGTTCACCGCGTTCGACCACGCGGTGATGAGGAAGTTCGCCCAGATCACGAACAGGATCGCGCCGATCGTCGCCCCGGCGAACGCGAGGTCCAGGCCGGTGTCCCGGATGAACGAGATGCTGGTGGACGCCGGCGTGCGGAACGTGGCGTCCGGGAACTGCAGCGCGAGCACCGCGAACGTGATGCCGACGAAGCCCTGGCCGACGATCTTCCACCGCGCGGACAGCCCGAGGCTGCGCTGGCGGGAGATCTTGATGTAGTCGTCGAGGAAGCCGACGAACCCCAGCCCGGTCATCAGGAACAGCACCAGGAGCGCGGACGCGCTGGGCAGGTTCCCCGTGACCAGGGCGGCGACGCCGAAGCCGATCAGCGTCGCGCCGATGATGACGACGCCGCCCATCGTCGGCGTCCCGCGCTTGGTGTAGTGCGCCGTGGGGCCGTCCTGGCGGATGAACTGCCCGTACTGCCGGTTGACCAGGAAGGTGATGAACAGCGGGGTGGCGAGCAGCGCGACCACCATCGCGACGCCGCCGGCGACGAGGACGGAGATCATGCCCGCACCCCCGTGTCCGTGAGCAGGTCGCCCAGGCGCCACAGGCCGGCGCCGTTCGACGCCTTGAGCAGCACGACGTCGCCCGCGCGCAGCTCGCGCTCGAGGAACGCGGTGGCCGCGTCGACGTCGTCGACCATGACCACCTCGTCGCCCCAGGAGCCCTCGCGCTGCGCGCCCGCGAAGATGCCCAGCGCGCCGGACCCGACCACGACGGTCAGGCCCACGTTCAGCCGCACCACCTGCAGGCCGATCGCCTCGTGCTCGCGGCGGGCGTCCTCGCCGAGCTCCATCATCTCGCCGAGCACGGCGACCGAGCGCCGCTCGCGCCCGGACACCACGGCGAGCGCCCGCAGGGCGGCCCGCATCGAGTCCGGGTTGGCGTTGTAGGAGTCGTCGATGACGGTGATGCCGTCGGGACGCTCCACGACGTGCATCCGGTGGGGGCTGATCGCGTCGGCGGCGGACAGGCCGGCCGCGACGTCCGCGAGCGGCAGCCCCACGGCGAGCCCGGCCGCGGCCGCGGCGAGCGCGTTGTGCACGTGGTGCTCGCCGACCAGGCGCAGCTCGACCTCGGCCGTCTCGCGCGAGCCGTCGCCCTCGACCGGCGGCACCCGCCCGGCGTCGATCGTGAACCCGGCGCGGCCGGCACGGTCGACCCGCAGGCCCACGGCCCGCACGTCGGCGCCCTCGGTGGTGCCGAAGGTGGCGACGGCGCCCGGCGCCTGCGCGGCCATGGCGAGCACGCGCGGGTCGTCGGCGTTCAGGACGGCGGTGCCGCCCGGGGCGAGCCCGGCGACCAGCTCGGCCTTGGCGCGTGCCACGGCCTCGATCCCGCCGAAGCCCTCCAGGTGCGCGTGGCCCACGACCAGCACCACCGCCACGTCGGGCGGCGCGATGTCCGTGAGGTAGGTGAGGTGCCCGATGCCGGACGCCCCCATCTCGAGCACGAGGAACCGGGTCTGCTCGTCGGCGCGCAGCACCGTCAGGGGCAGGCCGATCTCGTTGTTGAACGACTTCTCCGGCGCGACCGTCGGGCCCGCGGCGGCGCACAGCTGCGCCAGCAGGTCCTTGGTGGTCGTCTTGCCGACCGAGCCGGTGACGCCGATGACCCGCAGGTCCGTGCCGCCGGGCTCGACGGCCGCCTCGCGGAGCCGCTCGAGCACGACGCGGGCCAGGTCGCCCAGCGCCCGCTCCACGTCCGCCACCACGACCACCGGCAGCGCCGTCGGGCCGGCGTCGTCCGGGCCGTCCTGCGTCACCGGCCGCGAGCCGAGCACCAGCGTGGCGCCCGCGCGCACCGCGGCGGCCGCGAAGTCGTGGCCGTCGGCGTGCTCGCCGGGCAGCGCCACGAACAGCGAGCCGGGCTGGACCTGGCGGGAGTCCACCACGACCGGCCCGGTCACCACCGTGGCGGGGTCGAGGCCCTCCGGGGACAGCCGTCCGCCCGTCGCGGCCGCCACCTCCGCCGCCGTCATCGCGATCACGCGGTCTGCTCCCGCGCCTCGCGCGCCGCGAGGGCGGCGTCCGCCGCGCGCAGCACGTCGCGGTCGTTGTACCGGTGGAAGACCCCGGCGATCTCCTGGGTCGGCTCGTGGCCCTTGCCCGTGATGATGATGGTGTCCAGCTCCGTCGCGAGGTCGAGGGCGTCGTGGATGGCCTGGGTCCGGCTGACGGCCTCGTGCACGTCGGCCAGCGCGGGGCGCTCCTCGCGCACCCCGTCCAGGATGGCGGCCCGGATGGACGCGGGGTCCTCCGAGCGGGGGTTCTCGTCGGTGACGACCAGCACGTCCGCGAGCCGCGCGGCGATCCGGCCCATCAGGGGCCGCTTGCCGCGGTCGCGGTCGCCGTCGGACCCGAAGACGATGATCAGCCGGCCCGGCGTGATCGGCCGCACGGCCTCCAGCGCCAGGACCAGGGCGTCCGGGGTGTGCGCGTAGTCGACCAGGCACAGCGGCCGGGGGCTCGCCCCGCCGCGGCGCTCGATCACGCGCTCCATCCGGCCCGGCACCCCCGAGGCGGTGCCGACCGCGTCGATCGCGACGTCGAGCGGCACGCCGGCGCGGTGCGCCAGCACGACCGCCAGGGCGGCGTTCGACACGTTGACCAGGCCGGGCAGCGGGCTGGCCGCGCGGTGCTCCGTGCCGTCCGGCCCGCGCAGCGTGAACGTCGAGCCCACGCCGTCCAGGCCCACGTCGGCCTCGGTCACGGCCCAGTCGGCGGTCTCCCCCTCCGGGGCGCCGACGTGCGTCGCGACGGTGTCGACGGGGATCTCCGCATCGTCCGCCAGCCGGCGGCCCCACTCGTCGTCGACGACCACGACCGCGCGCCGCGCATGGCCCGGGCGGAACAGCTGGGCCTTGGCGCGGAAGTAGCCCTCCATGTCGCCGTGGAAGTCCAGGTGGTCGCGCTGCAGGTTCGTGAACCCCGCGACGTCGAGCTCCAGCCCGTTCATGCGGCCCAGCGCCAGCGCGTGCGAGGAGACCTCCATCGCGACCGCGCTCGCGCCCCGCTCCAGCCCGCGGGACAGGATCGACTGCACGACCGGGGCCTCGACCGTGGTCCGGGGGCTCTCGATCGCCTCCTCGCCGATCCTGAGCTCGACGGTGCCCATGACGATCGTGCGCTCGTGCACCCGGCGCAGCGCCGCCTCGACGAAGTACATCGTGGTGGTCTTGCCGTTGGTGCCGGTCACGCCGACGGTGGTCAGGCGGCGGCCCGGGTGGTCGTGCAGCTCGGCGGCCAGCACGCCCGCGATCGCCCGGGGGTCGTCGGTCACCAGCACCGGCACCGCGCGCACGGCCTCGTCGTCGGTCGCGGCCAGCACCTCGGCGCCGGCCCGGTCCGTGACGACCGCCACGGCGCCGGCCGCCACGGCCTGGCCCGTGTGGGTCGCGCCGTGGGTGTGGGCGCCGGGGACGGCGACGAACAGGTCGCCGGGGAGGGCGTCGCCGCTGGCGACCGTCACCCCCGAGACCGCGAGGTCCGCCGGAAGCGGCGCACCGGTCCTGACGAGCCCGAACGCGTCGGCGAGGTCGGCGACCCGGCGGCTGTGGGGGTGCTCCGGGCGCAGCCGGCCCTGCGGGGACGTCATAGGGAGAATCTACCGCGCGGCCCACGGGCCCCCGCGACCGGGACGGCCGGGCGGGCGCCCGCGGGGGCGACGGTGCAGGTGGCGCGCACGGGACTCACCACGTGGTCGGGAAGAGCTGCGGCTGCGTCCCGCTGGGGGCGATGCCGAGCTCGGTCAGCGCGTAGCCGGCCACGTCGGAGAACACCGGCGCGGCCACGGTGCCGCCCCACTCGGACGTCCGCGGGTTGTGCAGGACGACGCTCACGGCGATCTCCGGGTCGTCCGCCGGCGCGACGCCGATGAACGACGCCGTGATGCCCTGGGTGCCGTCGGCCGCCCAGGCCTGGGCGGTGCCGGTCTTGCCGGCCACGCGGTAGCCCGGGATCGCCGCCGAGGACCCGGTGCCCTCGTCGACCGCGCTCTCCATCATCGTGAGCACGGTCTGGGCGGTCTCCGGGGACACCACCTGGGTCGTCTCGGCCGCGGCGACCGGGGTGTACGTGCCGTCGGGGTCGGTCCAGCCCTTGACCAGGTGCGGGGTGACGCGGACGCCGCCGTTGGCGATCGTCGCGAACACGTCCGTGGCCTGGAGCGCGGTGACCGACAGGCCCTGGCCGAACAGCACCGCGTACTTCGTGCGGCCGTCCCACTTGTCCGCGTCCCACAGCCGGCCCGCCTGCTCGGCCGGCAGCTCGATGCCCGTCTTCTGGCCGAAGCCGAACTTGGCCAGGTAGTCGTGCCGCACCTGCTCGGGCAGGTCCTGGCCGATCATCACGGTGCCGGTGTTGGACGACTCGGCGAGGATGCCGGTCGTCGTCAGCTGCATGCCGGCGTGCTCGTGCGAGTCCTTGAACGTCTGGCCGTTCGCCGTCGTGTAGGTGTAGGGCACCGTGTACTGCTCGAGCGGGTCCGTGATGCCGGTCTCGATCGCCGCGGCCATCGTGATGATCTTGGCGGTCGACCCGGGCTCGAAGACGTCCGAGACCGCGCTGGACCCGCCCCACAGCGAGTCGTCGGCGCCGGGGTCGTTGGGGTCGACCGTGCGGGACTCGGCCATCGCCAGGACCTCGCCCGTCTTGACCGAGGTCATCACGATCGTGCCGGAGTCCGACCCCGTCGCGGCGACCTGCTGCTCGATCGCCTGCTGCGCCTTCCACTGGATGTCGGCGTTGATCGTCAGCTGCACGCTGCGGCCGTCGGTCGCCGGGGTCGACTCCTCGTAGCCGCCCGGGATCTGCTGGCCGCCCGCGCCGCGCTCGTACACGGTCTCGCCCGGCGTGCCGGAGAGCTGGTCGTCCAGCGTGGCCTCGAGGCCCTGGGCGCCGTTCCCCTCGGAGTTCACCCAGCCGAGCAGGTTGCCCGCCAGGTTGGCGTTCGGGTAGACGCGCTCGGCGACCTGCTCCGAGGTGATGCCGTTGATCCGCAGCTCGCGGACCGCCTGCCACACCTCGGGCAGCACGTTCTTGGCGACGTACCGGTAGCCGGAGTCGCCGTCGAGCTTGGCGCCCAGCTCCGCCGCGTTGACCCCGAGGATGGGGGCCATCAGCTGCGCGGCGCCGGCGGCGCCCGAGTAGGTCGTGCCGTCCTCGGTGGTCGACCAGGTCTTGACCAGGTGCTGGTTCACCACGATGTCGTACCGGTCGACGGAGGTGGCGAGCACCTCGCCCTCGCTGTCCGTGATGGTGCCGCGGGAGGCCACGAGCTCCGCGCGGGTCATCCGGTTCGCGAGCGCCTCGGCGGCGATCGCGTCGCCGCCCACGCCCTGCAGCCACAGCAGCCGCCCGGAGAACACGGTGAGCAGCAGCGCCACGACGACGACCAGCACCGTGCGACGGCGGTCCAGCATCGCGACGCTCGGCCCCCCGGGGCGCGGGGTCCACGGGCCGCGCGGACCGCGCTGGGTGGGCAGCCCGGCGGCCGGCCTCCGGGTCGCCCCGCGCACCGGGCGCGCCGGCGCCGACGTGCGGCGGGTGGGCGTGCTCACTGCCCGGCCCCGACGTCGCCCTGCACCGTCCCGTCCGACAGCCGCAACCACCCCGTCGACCCCGCGGGGACCATGCCGAGCGCCGCGGCGCTCTCCGCGAGCTTCGCCGGCGACTTGTTCGTGTCGAGCTCCGCCGACAGCGACTGCTCGTCGCGCGCGAGCTGCGCCAGCTCGACGTCCATCGACCGCTGCTCGTACGCGCCCGCCGCCAGCTGCGTGTTCAGCAGCAGGGCCGCGAGCAGCGCACCCGCCAGGATCGCCATGCAGGTCACCACGAACGGCACGTGCGTGCGCGCCTGCGCCGGCGGGCGGACCAGCCGGAGCCGGGGCCGCTCGGGCGCGGACGCCGGCGCGGCGGACGGGCGGGGGCGGACGCGCGGTGCGCGGACGGCCTGCTCGGCGCTCATGCGGTTCTCCTCGGTCCGTTCGGGGTGCGGGTGGTGCGGGGTGCGCGGCCGCGGTCCGGGCGGCGGGCGCCCGGACCGCCGGTACTGCCGGCGTCGCCCCGTCCGGGGCGCAGGTGCTCAGGGGTGGGGCGCAGCCGCTCGGCCGCGCGCAGCCGCACCGACTGGGCGCGCGGGTTGCGGGCGAGCTCGGCCGCGTCCGCCTCCTCCGCGCCGCGGGTGAGCAGCCGCAGGTACGGCGCGTGCGTGTCCGGGACCACGGGCAGCCCGGGCGGCGCGCTGATCTCGGCACCGGCCGCGAACGCGCGCTTCACGAGCCGGTCCTCGAGCGACTGGTACGCCTCGACCACGATCCGGCCGCCGACGACCAGCGACTCGACGGCGGCGGGGACGGCGCGGGCCAGGACCGCCAGCTCGTCGTTGACCTCGATCCGCAGCGCCTGGAACGTGCGCTTGGCCGGGTTCCCGCCGGTCTGCCGCGCGGCGGCGGGGATGCCCGCGCGCACCAGGTCGACCAGCTCGGAGGTCCGCTCCAGCGGCGCCTTCTCGCGCGCCTGCACGATCCGGCGGGCGATCCGGCCGGCGAACCGCTCCTCGCCGTACTCGCGGAGCACCCGGACCAGGTCGGCCTCGTCGTAGGTGTTCAGCACCTCGGCCGCGGTCCGGCCGCGGGTCGGGTCCATCCGCATGTCCAGCGGCGCGTCCTGGGAGTAGGCGAAGCCGCGCTCGGCCTCGTCCAGCTGCAGCGAGGACACGCCCAGGTCCATCAGCACGCCCTGCACGCCCGGCAGGCCCAGCCGCTCGACGACCTCCGGGATCTCGTCGTAGACGGCGTGCACCGGGGTGAACCGGTCGCCGAACGGCGCCAGCCGGGCCGAGGCCAGCCGCAGCGCCTGCGGGTCCCGGTCGATGCCGACGACGCGCACGTGCGGCAGCGCCGCGAGCACGCCCTCGGTGTGGCCGCCCATGCCGAGCGTGGCGTCGACCAGCACCGACCCGGGCTCGGCGAGCGCCGGGGCGAGCAGGTCGACGCACCGCTGCAGCAGCACCGGCAGGTGGCGGGAGGCGGCGTCGCGCTCGGGCGGGGTGTCGGGCGCGTCGGGCACGGGGGTCTCCTTCCTCCGGCGGTGCGGGCGTGGCGGGTGCTGCGGGGT